>JAWSVD010000142.1:0-12967 GCA_033852095.1 Granulosicoccaceae bacterium
AGACCATTCCATCGACAAGCCGAAGGCGCCTCCGCGGCATACCCGAGTAGAATCACCGCTCCACTCAACATCACCAACCCCTACAAACCAGCCGCCCCGTAGCCCGTCATGGAGCGCAGCGCAATGCGGGGAATCACCGCGCAAAGGCACGACTGCCCAGCCGACACATGGCGACAAACCCGCAACCAAATGACCGGGTGTCGGAGCAGGCCCCATTTCCGTCTAAATCATATGAGTTTTTGGCCGACGTGCTATATACTCAATGTATATAGCAGAGCTATAGGAGGCCTCATGTCAACCGGATCTGTTTTCGCCAACAATCGCACTCAATCTGTACGCTTGCCTGCAGACACACGCTTCCCCGATGACGTGAAACAGGTAAACGTCCGCGTCGTGGGGCGAGACCGCATACTCTCGCCCATCGATCACAGCTGGGACAGTTTCTTCCTCACGAGCGAAGGCGTGACCGATGACTTCATGGTTGAGCGCGCCTCCCAAGAACAGCAAGAACGCGAGTCTTTCTGATGCTGAAATACCTGCTCGACACCAATATCGCGATCTACGTCATCAAGCGTCGGCCCCCTGAAGTTTTGGATCAATTTAACCGTCACGCAAGCCAGCTGTGCTTGAGCACGATCAGCCAAGCAGAGCTGCTGCACGGCGTAGAGAAAAGCAGCCGACCCACACAGAACCTGCGAGCGCTGGAAGATTTCTGTTCGCGCCTAACGCTGCTCGACTACGGCCAAAAAGCGGCGGCTCACTACGGGGACATACGCGCGGACCTAGAATGTAAAGGCACACCCATCGGCGTCAATGACCTGCACATTGCCGGGCACGCCCGCAGCGAAGGGCTGACCTTATTGACGAATAATCTAAAAGAGTTTGAGCGAGTGGAAGGCATACTTTTAGAGAACTGGGTCTAGCGGCGAAACCTGTGCTGACGAGCTGCGAGTAAAAGAGACCTTCTACTGAACAACTAGCCTTAACTCGCCATCAATGACTCCGCTGACTAAGGCCTTAACCGGATGATCGGATGTTGGAACTGACCCTAGCTTTTCTTCTCGATTTCCAATCGGATATAGCCCAAATGGGCCAATACGCAGTGTTTCGCGACAGAGCTGCAAATCTGAAGACACAGCGAGAAGACCAGCTAAACTGTTACTTTACGCCCCACAGCAAGCGCGCATAATGGGTGATATGTTAATTAAGCCTGCCCTCAGTCTACGATTTCTTGGAGTGTTTCCATTGAAAAGACCTTCGGCCACTCCCCTTCTCCAAGCGTGACCGCTTCCAACTCCAGCTCAAACTCGCTGACAATGGTGCACATGAAAGACCCACCAAGGGGGAACTCTGGGCTTGTGAAGTTATACTCCAGCATGCGAATGATTGGCATTTCAATTATGGGATGCTCAAGCCTTATTTTCGAATAAAAGCCAACTCCAGTATCTTCCGTATCGTAGCTAGTAGCCCCTTCTAGAAGGGCTATTAGTTCTTCACCAAATGAGCCTTTTCTACTAAAGATCGCTACCAGTGCTTCTTTATCTTTCAGGCGCAACATCGTTAAAATTCCCTCTTAGCGATAGACTTTACACGTGCAAGTGAGGGGGTCAAGCCTTCACAATAACTATTAACAACGTCCCTGCTCCAAAGGGTGCTGCCTAAGCGCTGGCTCAATAGACACCCAGCCGAGCACTAGCCGCAGCGTGCGATGCCGGGCATTCGGTCGAACGGTGTCGACCTCCCACGGCGGGTGTCGCTGAGTGAAGCGATTCGCACCACAGCCCGCGTCGCCGGCTTTGCACGGCGAGAATCTCGGTGCGTTTCGCGGGCTCAACAGCACGCTACGGTTCAGAACCGAAGTTCGAGTGAGAGAAACGTGACACCCATTATTTAACAGCTCTCCAGTCATCGGTTCACTACTGCGCTGTTTCGTCGTGCCATCAAGCGCTTTAAGTCTGGATTGATCTAACCGTTATATGCATATACACTTGCATATACATCCAAGGATGAATCATGTACGAGTGGGATGAAATCAAGAGACTGTCAAATCTCTCCAAGCATGGATTGAGCTTTGAAGACGCTGAGTCTGCTTTCACCGCTCCGTGCGTCACATTCCGCGATCATCGCTTTGACTATCGCGAGCAAAGGTACATCACATTAGGCAGCTTGCAGGGGCGAATTATTGTGATAGCTCACACGCCGCGAGGCGATAAAACACGAATTATTTCAATGAGAAAGGCGAATCATCGTGAACAAAAAGCGTATGCACAGCGACTTGAAGAAGATAGATGACATGCACGATGAAGACATCGACTTCAGCGATATCCCAGAGTTGGATGATGACTTCTTCAAGAACGCCAAAGTCGCGACCCCACCTGGGAAAAAGCAAATCGCGCTGCGCGTGGACACCGATGTACTTGAGTGGATGAAGAGCCAAGGAAAGGGCTACCAAAGCCGGATGAACGCCATCTTGCGCTCGTATTACGAGGCACATCGCAAACATTCAAACTGACCCCAAAGGTGCACACCTTACTGAGAAAATGTGCACTTCTACTCCCCTAAGGCCAGTTCAGTGCGAGCTACGCCTCGCCACAACCGCCACCACCGGGGGTCAGCATCACAAACATGTCGCCTGCAGAGACTTCCGTGGCGCTGATGCCAGCGACTTCTTCTAACCTGCCGTCGGCGCGCTCGACCCAGTCCTTGCCCACTGAGCCCGGCTCGCCGCCGTGCAAGCCAAAGGGCGGCACCTTGCGGTGGCCGGTGAGCAGACTGACCATCATGTCATCGAGGAAGCGCAGCTTGCGCACGATGCCGTCACCGCCCGAAGTCGCCCCTAGGCCGCCGCTGCCAGTGCGGATGGAGAACTCTTCCACCCGCACTGGGAAGCGCCACTCCAAGATTTCAGGGTCGGTCATGCGGGTATTGGTCATGTGTGTGTGCACCGCGCTGCAACCGGCGAAGTCAGGGCCGGCCCCTGCACCGCCGCAGATGGTTTCGTAGTTCTGCACGCTGTCATTGCCCCAGACAAAGTTGTTCATGGTCGCTTGACTGCCGGCGATCACGCCGAGGGCTTTGAACAGCGCGTTGCAGATGGCCTGGCTGACTTCGGTGTTGCCAGCAATCACCGCCGAGGGGTATTGCGCATTGATCATGCTGCCAGCCGGTGCATTGATGTGCAGCGGTTTAAAGCAACCCTGGTTCAGGGGGATGTCCGCCCCGACGAGGGTTCTGAACACATAGAGCACCACCGCATGGCAGATCGCCAGCGGCGCGTTGAAGTTGTACTTGTGTGCAGCGGAGGTTCCGGTGAAATCGATCTCGGCCTCGCCGCGCTCGCGGTCGACGCGAATCGCCACCTTGATCACTGAGCCGTCGTCCATGGGGTATTCGGCGGCGCAGTCCTTGAGTGCGGTGATGACCCGCCGCACACAGGCCTCGGCGTTGTCCTGCACATGGCCCATGTAGGCGTGCACCACGTCCAAACCGAACTGCGCAACCATGGCACGCACCTGTGCCGCGCCCGTCTCATTGGCGGCCACCTGGGCTGCCAAGTCGGCCATGTTGTCGTCGATGTTGCGGCAGGGGTACTGGCCGCTGCCCAGCAGCTCCCGTGTCGCCTTGTCCCTCAGCTGGCCACGATCGACCAGCTTGAAGTTGTCGATCAGCACGCCCTCTTCGTCGATGTGGCTGCTGTCGGGTGGGCTGGAGCCCGGCGTGCGGCCGCCGATGTCCGAGTGGTGGCCGCGCGAGGCGACGTAGAACATCACCGCGCTGTCCGTTTTATCCCACACGGGTGTGACCACGGTGACATCCGGCAGGTGCGTGCCGCCGTTGAACGGCGCGTTCAGCATGAACACATCGCCGGGTGCCATGCTGTCAGCATTGAGCCGTATCACAGTGCGGATGGACTCCGCCATGCTGCCCAAGTGCACCGGCACGTGCGGCGCATTCGCCACCAATGCACCCGTGTGATCAAACAGCGCACAGGAGAAGTCCAAGCGCTCTTTGATGTTGACCGAATAGGCCGTGTTGGCAAGCGTGGCCCCCATCTGCTCGGCGATGTTCATGAAGAGGTTATTGAACACTTCCAGCATCACTGGGTCTGCATCTGTGCCGAGTGCCTCTACCCGTGCCAAGGCGACACTGCGCTCCAGCTCCAGGTGGCCGTAAGCGTTGACACACGCTGACCAACCGGCCTCCAGGACATTGGTACCGGTCGCCTCGCAGATGATGGCGGGGCCCTTGATGCGCTGACCCGGCAGCAACAGCTCACGCTTGTATATCGCTGCCACGCGCCACTCGCCGTCGCAAAAAACCTGCTGCTCATCCACCGCTTCTGGGATCGTATCCACCAATGGCATGGCGGTCTCGTCCGGGGACTGCGCCTGGCCTATGGCTTCTACTGCCAATGACTCGATCAGCAGCTCGCGCCCGCTGGCGCTGAAACCAAAGCGCTGCGTGTGAGCAGCATCAAAGTCGATGCGCATCTGCTGCACCGAGCCAAAGCTCACTTCCAGTGGCGTCAGGGAGCCAGGATAGCGCAGCGACACGCGCCGCTCCGTGCGCAACTCAGCGTCGCTGACCCCCTGCCCCAGCACTTCGTCACCGGCAATCCGAACCAGCGCATCCAGCGCATCACTGGCGGCCTGCCAATCATCCAGCGGCCGCTCGAACTGCTGCTCGCGCAGGGCGCGGATCTCTGCCAGGCCCATGCCGTAGGCCGACAACACCCCGGCAAAGGGGTGCAGGAACACCTTGCGCATGCCCAGCGAATCCGCCACCAGGCAGGCGTGCTGACCGCCCGCGCCACCAAAACAATTCAGCGTGTACTGGCTGACATCATAGCCGCGCTGCACCGAAATCTTTTTGATCGCATTGGCCATGTTTTCCACGGCGATGCGCAAAAATCCCGCCGCCACCTGCTCCGGGGGCCGGGCAGCGCCGCCTGTGTGCGCAGCAATCTGCTGCGCCAAGGCCTCAAACTTCTCTCGTACCACAGCGGCGTCCAGTGGCTCGTCCCCGCCCGGCCCAAACACCGGAGGGAAATGCGCCGCTTGCAGCTTGCCGAGCATGACGTTGCAATCGGTCACGGTGAGCGGACCGCCACGCCTATAACACGCAGGCCCGGGGTTGGCACCCGCACTCTCAGGCCCCACCTGATACCGGCCATCGGCAAAGCTGAGCACACTGCCCCCGCCCGCCGCCACCGTGTGGATGTTCATCATCGGCGCGCGCATGCGCACGCCGGCCACTTCGGTCTCAAAGCTGCGCTCGTAAGTACCGGCATAATGGCAGACATCAGTGCTGGTGCCGCCCATGTCAAATCCGATCAGCTTGTGCTGACCCGCGAGTGCAGCGGTCTTGACCATGCCCACCACACCACCAGCAGGGCCGGAGAGGATAGCGTCTTTGCCCTGAAACAAGCTGGCGTCGGTCAGCCCGCCGTTGGATTGCATGAACATCAGGCGCTCGCAGCCCGGCAGCTGATCGAGCTGATCACCACCTTGATTGTCATCGGACCCCAAGGCTCTGCGCACCTGCTCCACGTAGCGGCGCAAGATCGGCGACAAATAGGCATCCACCACCGTAGTGTCGCCACGGCTCACCAGCTTCATCAGTGGCGAGCACACATGCGAGACAGACACCTGCGAGAAACCGATAGCGATCGCCATCTCGGCAAGCGCCTGCTCGTGGGCGGGGTTCTTGTAGCTGTGCAACAGCGCGATTGCCACGCTGTCAAAGCCGTCGAGTCGCGCCAAGTCGAGCAGTTCCCGCGCGGCGTCGATATCCAGCGGCTGTAACACTTTGCCGTCGGCGTCCAGACGCTCTTCGATCTCAACGGCATTTTCGTAGAGCAATTCGGGCAGCTCGATGTTCAAATCGAAGAGCTTGGGCCGCGCCTGGTAGCCAATGCGCAGCAGATCGCCAAAACCGCGGGTAATCAGCAGCAGAGTGCGCTCACCCTTGCGCTCCAGCAGCGCGTTGGTGGCCACTGTGGTGCCCATCTTCACACACTCTATAGTGCCGGGAGGGATCGCCTCGCCTTCCTGCAGGCCCAGCAGCTCACGGATGCCCTGCACCGCCGCGTCTGCGTAGCGCTCGGGGTTTTCAGACAGCAGCTTGTGACACTGCAAACCCCCGTCGGGCGCTCGCCCCACGATGTCGGTAAAGGTGCCGCCGCGATCTACCCAAAACTGCCACATAGAGCCACTCATGCTGTGTTGGAAACTGGCTGCAGTGTACACCAAGACCAGGGCGGATCATGTCCCCGCGCACAGCCAACTCGCAACCGAGAACGCCTGAGTCGTACGGGGCTGACCCTGATTTTATTCAGCCCTAGAGCAAGTGAATATTGAGCAGGCAACTGAGCGGGAAGACGATCGACAGCTCCGATGTTTACTTTTGACTGTGGCGATAGTAGTGGTGCAGCTCAATGCATAGGCGCTAAAGTCGGCGTGTAGTCAGTTGGAAATCAAGCAGCAATTGCTGTGCACTTTCCTGTGTTCGACGCCCACTTAGCGAGAACCGGCACTTGCCATAATTTTTCCGGGGTCTGAGACTGAAAACGAATATCCGGCAAACACAAGAACGCCGCACTATACTGCTACGCACGAGCATCGTGGGTGATTAAGATGTATGCTACTTGCACTCTATAGAGCACTGACGCGCGCATCAGATAGCATGTTTTTCGGCAAGGCAATTTCGCCGGGGAGATGATGCCCGCAATTTTATCAGATGGACCTAAACCGATATCGTATCTGGCTTGCGCCGACGGTTCGCACCGTTGAGCCGGCACACAGAATCATTGTAAAGGGGAATAAAATGTCGAGAGAACTGAAATCACTGGGCAAGTTGGTAGCCGCGGGTAAGTTGAGCCGAAGAGACTTCATGGGCCGCGCTGCCGCTCTGGGCGTCGCTGCGCCTTTCGCCGTTTCCATGCTGACGCAAACCGCTCAAGCGGCCACACCTGTCAAGGGTGGCACACTGAAAATTGGCGCGCCCGGTGGTGAATCGACCAACAGTTTGGATCCCGCTACTTATTCGAGCTTTTTGCCCTTTCTCAATGGTCGTTGTTTCAGCGACACTTTGTTTAACGTCGCCGACGACGGGTCCCTCGTCAACCGCCTTGCCGAAGAAATGGAATCAGACGCCACGGCCAAAGTGTGGAGCGCGAAGATCCGCAAAGACGTGACCTTCCACAACGGCAAGACCATGACCCCTGCGGATGTTGTTGCCACTATCGAGCGGCACTCGGGCGAAGGCACTAAATCTGGCGCCCTGGGCATCATGCGCGGTATTGAATCAGCCAAAGTTGACGGCGATCGCGTCACCTTCACCCTCAAAGAAGGCTCTGCGGATTTACCCTTTCTGCTCTCTGACTACCACCTGGCCATTCAGCCCAACGGCGGCCTCGACAACCCGGCTGCAGGTATTGGCACAGGCGCCTATAAACTGGTCTCTGATGAGCCAGGTGTACGCCACGTCTGGGACCGTTATGAGGGCGATTGGGACGCGGCAAACCGCGGCTATGTCGATCGCGTCGAGATCCTCGCGATCAACGACGGAACAGCTCGCCTTGCTGCACTGCAGAGCGGCCAGGTGCACATGATCGAGCGCGTCGAGCCCAAGGTCATCAACCTGGTCAAGCGCCTGCCCGGCGTCACCATCCAGAACGTTTCAGGTCGTGGCCACTACGTCTTCATCATGCACTGCGACACGGCGCCCTTCGATAACAACGACCTGCGTCTCGCACTGAAATACGCGATTGACCGCGAAGAAATGGTGCAGAAAATTCTGCGCGGTTACGGCGGTGTCGGCAACGACATGCCCATCAACGCGGCCTACCCGCTGTTCGCCGAAGACATCGAGCAACGCAGCTACGACCCTGAAAAAGCGGCCTTCCATTACAAGAAGTCCGGCCACACCGGTCCTGTTATATTGCGCGTGGCTGACGGCGCCTTCCCAGGCGCTGTGGATGCAGCTCAGCTGTTCCAAGCTTCGGCTAAAAAATGCGGCATAGACCTGCAAGTCAAACGCGAGCCCAACGACGGCTACTGGTCAGAAGTGTGGAACAAACAACCCTTCTGCGCCTCCTACTGGGGCGGACGACCTGTGCAGGATCAGATGTACACCACGGCCTATCTCTCCGACGCTGATTGGAACGACACCCGCTTCAAGCGTGATGATTTCGATGCGCTGGTCAAATCCGCTCGCACCGAACTGGACGACGCCAAACGCAAGGACATCTACCGCCAAGCAGGCACCATGGTACGCGACGAAGGCGGGCTGATCTGCCCCATGTTCAACGACTTCATCGACGCCACCTCCAAAGACGTCATGGGCTATGTCGCCAGCCCGAACCAACCTCTGATGGACGGCTTTGCCCCGGGCAAAGTCTGGCTCAAAGGCTAAGTCCACTGGACGGCACCTGCAGCCAAAGCCTAGCTTGACGCTGCATTCATGAGCAAGTGAGTTTAAACCTCAATTTTAGACGCACTCAACCCTCAGCTAATCAGCGCACTCTTGTCAGAGTGCGCTGCGTATCTTTCAAACATACAAACGGTGTCGAGCATGGGTTCAGGCTTAATGACGCTTATCGGCCAACGCTTGGCGATGGGCATAGGTTTACTATTAGCGGTGTCAGTGTTGATTTTCACGGGCACACAAATACTCCCCGGCGATGTGGCCCAGTCAATACTGGGGCAAAGCGCCACGCCAGAAGCACTGGCGAATTTGCGCGCCGAATTGGGCCTGGATCAACCGGCTTGGAAACGCTACTTCAGTTGGCTCGGTGGCTTATTGCAAGGCGATCTGGGCACGGCCCTGTCCAACGGACAAGACATCGCTAAGTCATTGGGCAAACGCCTAGGCAACACCATGTTTCTGGCCTTCTGGGCGGCGCTGCTGTCTGTCCCTCTGGCAATTTTACTCGGCTTGGTGGCGGTTCGTTTTCGCGGACGCTGGCCGGACAAGCTCATCTCGGGTTTGACACTCACCTCCATATCTTTACCTGAATTTTTTATCGGCTATCTGCTCATCTATTTCATCGCAGTAAAGACACAGTGGTTGCCGAGCGTATCTACCGTTTACGAGGGCATGGACTTTGTCGATCGCATGAAAGCCATCGCACTGCCCGCCATCACCCTGACATTGGTGGTGCTCGCCCACATGATGCGCATGACGCGTGCCGCCATCCTCAATGTGATGCAATCTGCTTATATCGAAACCGCGGAGCTCAAAGGCTTATCGCCCTTTGAAGTGATTCGAAAACACGCGCTGCCCAATGTCATCGCCCCCGTGATCAACGTAGTGATGTTAAACCTCGCCTTCTTGGTAGTGGGTGTTGTGGTGGTGGAGGTCATTTTTGTCTACCCGGGCATGGGCCAGTATCTGGTCGACCACGTCGCCAAGCGGGACGTGCCGGTGGTACAAGCTTGCGGCCTGGTGTTTGCGGGGGTTTATATCCTGCTGAACATGGTCGCCGACATTGTCGCCTTGCTCGCCAACCCGCGCTTGCGCCACCCAAAATAGGAGATCACCACTGTGTTTAAACGCATTCCATTGAGTGCCATGATTGGCTTGATTTCCACCGGACTCTTTGTTTTTATGGCTGTATTCGCGCCCTGGGTGGCTCCCTACCCCATGGCTGAAATAGTCGGCGACACATGGGAACCCATGTCCGCACAATTTCTCTTGGGCACCGACAACCTAGGCCGAGACCTCTTGTCGCGCATGATTTACGGCGCACGCACCACACTCACTATCGCAGCACTGGCCACAGCGCTGTCATTTTCGCTGGGTGCGGCTCTGGGTTTCACGGCAGCCGTATTTGGCGGCTGGGTCGATCAGCTCATGTCGCGAGGGGTTGACTTATTGATGTCCATCCCCACGCTCATCTTCGCCCTGGTGGTGCTGTCCGTGCTGCCAACCACCGTGCTCACGCTCATCCTGGTCATGGGCATACTCGATTCCACTCGCGTGTACAGGCTATCCCGCGCCGTCGCTGTGGACATCAATGTCATGGATTTCGTCGAGGCAGCTAGGCTGCGTGGCGAGGGCAACCTGTGGATTATATTCCGCGAGATCCTGCCCAATGCCCTCTCGCCGCTGGTGGCAGAACTGGGCTTGCGCTTTATCTTCGCCGTATTGTTTTTGTCTGCACTCTCCTTTTTGGGACTTGGTGTGCAACCGCCAGAGGCGGACTGGGGCGGCATGGTCAAAGAGAACAAAGACGGCATTATTTTTGGCATCCCCGCGGCACTGATTCCGGCTGCGGCCATTGCCGTGCTCGCCATCTCGGTCAATCTCGTTGCCGACTGGGTGCTCAACCGCACCACTGATTTGAAGGGAGGCCGCGGCTGATGAGCAAAGAGACCATCTTAGAAGTAAGCAAGCTGCGCATCGAAGCGACGATATACCCGCCGGGGGAGAAACCGCAGACCTTGGTCATCGTCAAAGAACTCAGCTGGCAACTCAAGCGTGGCCAAGTGCTGGGCCTGATTGGCGAGTCCGGCGCCGGCAAGTCCACCGCAGCCCTGAGCGCCATGGCTTATGGCCGCGGCGGCGTCCGGCTTTCATCGGGACAAGTGTGGCTCGATGGCCAAGACCTGCTGGCCATCAATAAGACAGCACTGCGCAACCTCAGGGGCCGCAAGGTTTGTTATGTGGCGCAGTCCGCTGCCGCAGCCTTTAACCCCGCGCACACTTTGATGGATCAAGTCATTGAATCATCGCTGTTGCATGGGGTCTGCAGAAAATCCACTGCAAAAAAACGCGCCATCCAACTGTTTGAGAAGCTGGGCCTGCCAAACCCGGACACCATCGGCGATCGCTACCCGCACCAGGTATCGGGCGGGCAGCTGCAGCGCGTCATGACAGCAATGGCACTCTGCTCTGAGCCCGATCTGATCGTCTTCGACGAACCCACCACAGCGCTCGATGTGACCACGCAGATAGACGTGCTTGCGGCCATCAAAGACGCGATTCGCGACACCGGCGTTGCCGCCATGTACATCACGCACGATCTAGCTGTGGTCGCTCAGGTCGCGGACGAGATCATGGTGCTGCGGCATGGCGAGATGGTCGAGCACGGCACCACAAAACAAATCATCGAATCGCCGCGCGAGGACTACACCAAGGCCCTGGTATCGGTGCGATCCATTAATCACACGGAAAAGCCTCCTACGGACAACCCCGTGATGTCGGTGAAAAATGTCTCGGCGGCCTACGGTGGCTGCTTCGATGTACTGAAAGACATCAGCATCGACATCCACCCGGGGCAGACACTGGCAGTGGTGGGCGAATCGGGTTCGGGGAAATCCACCCTTGCACGCGCCATCACGGGCTTGCTGCCCCCGCGCAAAGGCTCCATCGACTTTGACGGCCGCACCCTGAGCAATGCACTCAAACACAGAAGCCGTGACGACCTGCGCGAAGTGCAGATGATCTACCAGATGGCCGATGTCGCGATGAACCCACGCCACACTGTGCGCACCATCATCGGTCGCCCGCTGCAGTTCTACTTCAAGCTCAAAGGCGCCGAGCTGGACAGGCGCGTGCAAGAGCTGCTGGACGAAATAGAAATGGGCGACGGCTTTGTGGATCGCTACCCGGCGGAGCTCTCCGGCGGGCAAAAGCAGCGTGTTTGCATCGCACGCGCCCTCGCCGCCAAACCCAAGCTGATCATCTGCGACGAAGTCACCAGCGCGCTGGACCCCTTGGTGGCGGATGGCATCCTCAAGCTGCTGCTGGATTTGCAAGCACGCGAGGGCGTCTCCTATATGTTCATCACTCATGATCTGGCGACGGTCAAGGCCATCGCCGACAGCATCGCCGTGATGCACCAGGGAAAGCTGGTGCGCTACGGCCCCAAGAGCGAGGTCTTGGCCCCGCCTTTCGACGACTACACCGACTTGCTGCTGTCCTCTGTGCCGCAGATGCGACTGGGCTGGCTAGAAGAAGTCATCAGCTCACGCAAAATGGCCAGCGGCGGCAATTAGAAGACGACGGTAGATCGAGGAACCCGACTGCAATGCTGATGCCCGGGGCTGCTGTGGCCCCGTATGCAGCGAAGCTACATGATGGGGTCAGTGATGCCGTGATTCCACAGCAGCCCAGATGGCGGATGAGTTGTAGCCCGGAATAAGCGCAGCGGTATCCGGGATTGTGAAGCAATCTTGATCTCACCTCCAGCCAGAACCCAGACAATATCTCTGTCCCAGAGGGGGCCGAATTTATCCGGGCGGCTCGGTGCGTTTTGCGAGGCATGTGTAAGGATGAATCCTCACCCACAGGGTGCGATGTTTTTGTGTAGCCGAGGTCTGTGAGTCGTCCCTCCGCGCCCTCGTTTTGCTGCGCAAAACCACACAACGCCCAGCTTGCAAGACGCTCTATGACGGGCACGGCATCGCAGATGCAGGATAACTTCTAGCCCGATCGCTGCGCAGCGGTATCCGGGATTGCGCAGCAATCTTGATCTAACATCATGCTAGAACCCAGACAATACCTCTGTCCCTGGGGGGGGGCGAATTTATCCGGGCGGCTCGGTGCATCTTGCGGAGCATGTGTAAGGATGAATCCTCACCCACAGGGCGCGGTGTTTTTGGGTAACCGAGGCCTGTGAGACGTCCCTCCGCGCCCTCGTTTTGCTGCGTAAAAACACTCAACGCCCTGCTTGTTGGACGCTGCATGACGGGCTTCGGTGCCGGTGCCACGGCGTCGCAGATGCCGGATAAGCTGTAGCCCGGAAGAAGCGGAGCGGTATCCGGGTTTGCGCAGCAAACTGATCTCACCTCCTGCACAGAACCCAAACAATATCCCTGCCCCTGTGGGGCCAAATTTATTCGGGCAGCTCGGTGCATCTGGCGAGGCATGTGTCAGGATGAATCCTCACCCACAGGGCGCGGTGTTTTTGGGGTAAGCGAGGTCTGTGAGTCGTCCCTTCGCGCCCTCGTTTTGCTGCGCA
>JAWSVD010000610.1:0-443 GCA_033852095.1 Granulosicoccaceae bacterium
TCCAGTAATAGACAGACTGACAACAAAGTCAGAAACTCTGTGAACGACAATCAAAGCATACATTCCAAACTGTCCTAAACAAAGTAGGACAGCAATCAGAACGAAACTTACTTGGACTACAATGATGGTGTGCGAACGCGCCTTTCCTTTGGAAAGACGCTGCCTCGCACCCGCCGTGATTTGCCTCTGGCAAACACGGCGTGTATCTCTCCAAAGCGGGGATTTTTCTCGGTTTGGTGGTCATAGCGCAAGTGAAACACCCGGTCCCATCCCGAACCCGGCAGTTAAGCACTGTTGCGCCGATGGTACTGCATCTTAAGGTGTGGGAGAGTAGGGCACCGCCAAACCTAGTAAAATCCCCAACGATAAATCAAATAGAATACCTTCAGAACAAAACATCGTCCTGAAGGATGACACGTCTCTTTACATACCGGTGAAGTGAC
>JAWSVD010000143.1:0-28676 GCA_033852095.1 Granulosicoccaceae bacterium
CTGCGCAAAACCACAGCAACGCCCTGCTTGCAAGACGCTCCATGACGGACACTGATCAAAAGCCAACTTCGGCTACGGGGGCTTGACGCCCTCTTGGTAACTGAGGCGATAACCAGCGCCGCGTACGGTATCGAGCTGCGGATCAGCGTCGCCGAGCTTTTTGCGCAGCTTGCCGATGTACACGTCGACGATGTTTGAATAAGGGTCCGCGTCCGTTCCCCAGACGTTGTCGAGCAACTCCTCTCGATTGAACGCCTTGTTCGGGAATTTCAGAAAAAACACCAGCAGCTCACGCTCTTTAGCGGTTAAGTCCAGCTCCTCGTTGGCCACCGTCACCCGCAGTGAGTCACTGTCAAAATTGACGTTGCCAACCACGTAGTGCTGGCCCGGCACCTCCGCAACATACAAGCGCGCCCGCCGACCGAGCGCCGTGACACGCGCGATCAGCTCATCAAAATCAAAGGGTTTACTGAGGTAATCATCCGCCCCCGCGCTCAGGCCATCGATCTTATCGGCAACGTCGCCGAGCGCCGTCAACATCAGCACCGGAGTGAACACCCCCGAGCTCCTCAGCTCTTTGCAAAACTCCAGCCCCGACTGCCCAGGCAATGTGCGGTCCAGGATCAAAACATCGTAGCGTTTTTCTCGCAGCACACTCGCTGCAGCTTCGGCACTCGACACCCCGTCCACTGACCACCCTTCGCCGCGCAGGCCTCTTTCGATGAGGTTGGCCACCAGGGCCTCGTCTTCAATCAACAAAATCTTCACGATCAGCAATCCTGCCCTTGGCTCACCAGCTGTAAATCAAAAAACATGCGCGTACCGAACTCTTCGCTGCTCTCGCAGCGTATCTCAGCGTCGTGCAATTTAAGAATGGACTGCGCAACCGGAAGCCCGAGCCCCTGTCCACGGCCGTAGTGCTCAGAGGCGTTACTGCCCCTGTAGAAGCGGTCAAACAATTGCTCCTGCTCTTCTTCGCTGAGCACATTGCCGCGATTACTGACCGTCACCCGAACGCTCGCAGCCACCTCGGTCAAGCTGATGGACCAAGGTGGCTGGCCGTAGTTAAGCGCATTTTCAACGAGAATGATCACCACTTGTCGAATTCTATCAGGATCGGCATTCACCCAGTATTCGCCCGTGTCCGCCTGAATGCTCGGCAGCTGTAAATCCTTGTTCTTAGACTGCAGGTGCCGTAGCTGCGGCAGTAATTGCTGCAGTTGCGCATGCAAATCATAGCGCTGGCTTTGCAAGGGCACTTGATTTGACGCCGCCCGGGCGACAAACAACAGGTCCTCCGTCAAACGTGTCATGTGCTCCGCCGCATCTTTGGTCACGCGCAGCGCTTCCCGGTACTGCTGCTCGCTCTTGGGTTGCCCGCGCAAGGCGAGGTCCGCCTCCCCGCGCACAATTGTCAGCGGCGTTCTCAGCTCATGTGAGACATCCGCCAGCAGCAGCTTGCGCCGGCTGTCGAGATCAGTGACACGCTCAAGCGCGCGCTCCAATTCCACTGTCCGCTGTTGAACAGCTTGCTCCAGCAGGCTGTTGGTCTCGCCCAGACCACGCTGACGCTCATCGATCTTGAGCGCCATCTGATTGAAGGCCCCCGCCACTGCGCTGAACTCAACACTGTCATTCTCCAGGGCGAGGCGATGCTCGGTGTCCCCCGCCTCCAGCGCCTCAGCCCCCGCCACCAAGCGACGCAGCGGCACTTTTATTTCCCGCTGCATCCAATACACCAAAAGCAGTGTAGCGAAGGAGGCGAGCACGGCAAAAAAGACTGCCAGTTGTGTGTAGTGCTCGGCGAGTGCAGCCTGATCTTGTGAGGATTTTGTCGCCCTGAATTTGGCGTTCGTCAGCGCCGCCTCCAACAAAGACTCAAACTCATCGTCCAACCGCGCGTCCAGTGACTTGGCGGTGCGACGCCAACCACTGCCACTGGGAGAGCGGTTAATCTCTCGCACCACGTACTGATACTCCACCAACATGAATTCGATCAGCTCCGCCATATCAGTTGCTATGCCCGCATCGTCGAGCTTCACCTCAGGGCTAAATGCCTGCTGCAATTCCACCGTGCGATCTATGGCGACGAGATCTAATTTGATTAAGAAAAGTAGCTCCCGCTCCCGTAGGCCCATCACGCTCTCTCGCAACAACAGGCTGTCACCCAGCTGCTTGAACAATTGATAGGTGTGCGAAGAGAGCGACAAATAGCGCTGGTAGCTGCGGTGAGCCAAATCAGATTGCTGGTGCAGCGCCGAAAAACGGCTGCTGCCCCAGACTGTCAGCGCCCCACCGCCCAAGCTGATGACCAACAAAAAGGCGAATGCCAAGCTGATTTTCGTGGTTAAACGCATGAATCAAAAACCCGTGTAGTGCTGCTGCCCACTATAACCGAGCCTGATTCATCCGGCGCTGTTTAGCGGCAATGATTGCCTCGATCGCTCTTGAATGACGACAAAGCCGAGCATCCTCGCAAGCCTGGATCAAGCAAAAATCAGCCAGCACAAGATGCCTCTGACCACAGAAGTATATTGACAGACAGTAACAATACTTCAGTCAGTTGTTTTTTATACAATTTGTCATCTTTCGAACATGACAATACACCTATGAACAGGGTTGCGCCCTCCCTCCGCTGCGCACATTGCCGAAGGAGTAATCAAGGACGCATGAACAGGGATGATGTTGAAAGGCTGCGCGGGCCAAGGGGGCCCACAGTCGCGCGTTTATCCATTTACACCGAGGCCTAGTGGCGCGTATCCGGTCGCACCCTGAGGCTCAAGAGAGCAGACAGCGTTGATCTCCCACATGATGAACTCCTTAATACAACTGCCGGGACTTGCCCGGAAGGCAAAAAAATTGCGCAGCAACAACCGGCCTGATGCGCCGCAGGGCGAAGAGCAGGTACTGCTCATCGACGCCCTGTACATTGGTCCCCGGGTCATGATTTTGGGTGTTGCCGCCTGTGTCTTCTCCACGATTGCGTGCTTGATCCAAGCAGCGGACCCCTACTACCTTCTGTTCACTGCGGCCTTCGCCATTTGCGGCTTGTTCAGGATCAGACAAACCCTGAACTACCGTGACAATCAATCCCAGCGAAGCTTTGAACAGTGGAAATCCCTCGCGCTCATCAATGGCGTGGCTCAGGGGCTGCTGCTGGGCTTGTTCAGCGCCTACGCCACCTTCTCGCACGACCACTTCAATGAATTGACGGCAACCTGCCTGGTGCTCGGCAGCCTGGTCGGCATTCCGGCGCGGAACTTCAGCTCCAAACGCCTGGTGGCCTACCAAATTATCGCCATCTGCGTCCCTGTGGTGGGTGCCTTCTTGCTGCAGCCAGAAAAACAATACTGGGTGATTGCAGCCTTGTTACTGCCCATGTTTCTGAGCATCACTCAGCTGGCCGAGCAATCCCGCGCCACCTTATTGCAGGTCATTCGCCGCAAGATTGAGATCAAACTGCTGCTCAGCCGCTTCAACACCGCCACCGAATTTATGCAGCACGGCTTTATCATTGTCGACAACACCGACACCATCGTGATCGCCAATTCACGTGCATTGCAGCTACTCGGCATCACCGATTCCGAACGCTGGGTGGGGCAGGAATACCAGCAGTTACTGCGCCGCACGGTGGAGTGCAATCAACTCGCCAGTGACGCTCTGCAACAGCTGGCACAGCCGGAATTCAACAGCGAACAAAGCTCCGGAACCCACAAAGCGCTGGTGAACTTGGGTGGAGATACCTTTCTGGAATCCAGCGCCTCCTACAACAACGGCCAGCTTGTGGTGCTGCTCGAAGACGTCACTACGCGTATCCGCACCGCCGACCGCATCACCTACATGGCAACCCATGACTCGCTGACCGGGCTGTGCAATCGCGAACACTTCCACGACCTCTTCAACCAACACCTGCTGGAACGCGGTGACGGGCAGTGCATGCTAGCGGTGATCGACCTGGACGATTTCAAGAGCATCAACGACACCTACGGCCACGCCGCCGGTGACGAACTGCTGTGCGCAGCAGCAGCAAACATCGAACGAATCTGCGGCGACTACGCCATTGCCTGCAGATTTGGTGGCGACGAGTTCGTCGTCTTTGTCCCGCAGGTGCACGACCCCTCTGAAATCGAGTATTTCCCCGAATGGCTGCTCACGGCTCTTTCGGGAAAAGTGCAGCTGACGCACGGCTGCATCCAGAGCAAAGCCAGTATTGGCATCGTAGTTGAGCAGCACGCAACCGCGACGTCGGACGGTATGTTTGCCAAGGCTGACTTAGCGCTCTACGAAAGCAAAGCACGCAGCCGCGGCACCTGGACCTTATACCAGCCTGAAATGGACGCCAATTGCCGCCAGCGCCAACGCCTGAAGGACGAACTCTCACTCGCCGTGGAACGGGACCAACTGTCCGTGATGTTCCAGCCTATTGTTCACCTGGACAGTGGCCGGGTGCAGATGTTCGAGGCGCTCTCTCGCTGGCACCACCCCGAGCTGGGCGACATCTCTCCAGCCGAATTTATCCCCCTCGCGGAAGAGATGAACGTGGTGGGTAAAATCACCCAAATCGTGCTAAAAAAATCCATTGCCGAATGCTGTAAATGGCCCACCGATATCAGTGTGTCCGTTAATTTATCCGCCATCGATTTCGATGATCCCTACCTCGTGAGCAAAATCGACACACTGCTGACGGAGGCCGAGCTGGCACCCGAGCGCCTGGAGGTCGAGATAACCGAAGGCACCTTCATTGAGAACAAAAAACGGGTGGCGGATGCCGTACACCTGTTGCAAAAACTGGGCGTGTGCATCGCACTCGACGACTTCGGCACGGGATATTCGAACTTCAGCTACCTGCAAGAAGTCTCCTTGAACAAGCTAAAAATCGACCGCTGTTTTGTCAACGACATACTCGTCAACGAACGCTCCAGCTTGCTGCTGAGCGGCATCTCGGACATCGCCAAACGACTCGACATCGCCGTGACAGTAGAGGGCATCGAAACCACCGAGCAACTCGTGGCAGTCCAGCGTGCTGCCGACGTCGATTATGTCCAGGGCTGGGTATTCTCGAAGGCAGTGAGTGCCGCCCAGGCTCTCTCGATGACACTGCGCAGCTTCGACACCCACGCCCCCGCACAAGGGCCCACAGCAGTGCCTAATAACTACCGCCGCGCGTCTTAGAGCCGAAACTGCAAGCCCTCCGTGGCTGTAGCCAGGCATGCATTTGCTCTGAATTCGTGGCTTGGCCTTGCAAGCGACTGCAGCCCCGCCACGCCGCCCTCTCCCCAGCACCAAAGCACTCTCCTACACCCATAGACGCCATGTCGGCATATGCTGAAAGGGACAAACAAGATGAACAACAGGGTTTCCAGCCTGGATTTGCAAGCATCACATGTCGCTATTGCACACAGGATCCTGATGACTCACCTATCCAGGCCACCTGCCAAAACCCACACCCTCAAAACCGGCGATACGCAAACGCAGTTATCGGCTATATGACAAGCACTTTCCCCCTGTCAATTGCTGCAAAGAAAAACCCATCCGACGGCAGCGACAAAGTCACTTATATATGCCAACTACGACCCCGTCGGCGAAAACACTGACAATTCTCGTACACGCATATACTATCCGATGATTCGTTGACGCTGTCCTGGAATGCCCCTAAGATAGTCACGCGTTATTACATTCCGGTTAACGGAATCTCAAGAGATCCACGCGCATGACAGCAGACAATGACAGTTCGCCTAGCTCGCTAAATACGGGTTTAAACCGACGAGCCGCCGAGCTATTGGAGAGCATTGAATACAGGCGCATGGAAACGCCCGACCAGCTTGAAGATGTATTCCGCTTGCGATATGACGCCTACCGCCGAGAGCAGTTCATCGAAGAGAACGCAGAAAAGCACTGCACCGATCCGCTCGATAAAACACCCAACAACACCATTTTTGGCGTTTGTCTGCACGGCAAATTGCTCAGCAGCCTGCGCATACACGTGCTCAATCGCACACAGCGAGAATCACCGAGCAACCTTGTATTTGGCGACAAGGTCGACCCTATGCTCGACGCGGGCAAAATCATCATTGACCCCAGCCGCTTCGTTGCAGATCAAGCCGTATCCAGAAAATACCGAGCACTGCCGTACTTGACACTTCGCTTGGCAGGTATGGCGACCTTGTATTATGAAGCCGATCATTGCCTGTCACTGGTGCGGCCCGAACACGCGGCCTTCTACAAAAAAATTTACCGCTCCGAGAAGATCGGAGAAGAGCGTCGATTTCCAAGCATCAACTTTCCAGTCGAGCTCTACTGCGCAGATGCAAAGGCGATTCGAGTTGATGTGGGCCAGCGCTACCCCTTTCTCAAAGCAACACCCAGCGAGCTGAGGCAGGTGTTTTCGACAGAGAGAGAGCTGACACCAGCCTAAGTGGCTTGTGGCTACGGGGTATTAGTAGCACCGAGTGTGGGTGCGCCGTATAACTTCCACATCAACAGGGCACAGGCGCCGCGCTGCGGAGACCACTTTTCAGTGAGTGGGTAAAACGCCTTGCCCTTGGGCCTAGCATCCAGGCCGTGCAAACGCTGAAAAGCCACTTGCACGGCGAGATCGTCGGCGGGCCACACATCCGGCCTGCCCTCAGCGAACAAGAGATAGATCTCCGCGCTCCAGCGGCCCAGACCTCGGACTGCACAGATCGCTGAGATTGCAGCCTCGTCCGGCAGGCCGGAGACAGCCTCAAGATCCAGCTCGCCCGAGAGACATTTCTGCGCCAGATCTCGTGCGTAGCTGGCCTTGCGCGCACTCAGCCCAGCGCCAAACAAATCCTCTTCGGTGCACGCCGACACCGCCTCGGCGCTGAGCTCATCGCCCAGAAAGGCCTGCAGTCGCAGCCAGACGGCAGCCGCCGACTGCGTGGATATCTGTTGTGCGGTGATAATCTGCAGCAGCGTGGAAAACTCAGCCGGGCGGTGCCGCGGCTCTGGGTAGCCCACCGTGTCCAGTGCCTGCCCGATCAAAGCGTCTCTTGCGGCAAGGCCGTCGAGCGCTTCCTTGATATGAGCGCTGGAGAGACCCATCTCAGGCCTGTACAGCGCCCTGCTGCCGCATCCATTCGTTCATCGCCGCACGATAGTGCCGACGACACTTGGAGACGTAACGGGAGTTACCGCCTATTTGTACTTGGCCGCCCTCAAAGACCGGCTGCCCAGCGCTGTCTAGCCTCAATACCATGGTCGCTTTGCGGCCGCAGCTGCAGACGGTCTTGAGCTCGCTGATTTTATCGGCAATGGCCAACAAGCGGCAGGAGCCAGCAAAAAGCTGCCCCTGGAAATCGGTGCGGATACCGTAACAGAGCACAGGGATATCGAGCTGATCGACGACGGCAGCGAGCTGGTCGACTTGTGCGGCACTCAAGAACTGCGCCTCATCCACCAGCACACAAGCTGTCTTCTGATCCCGCACTTGCTCTTGGATGTCTTCAAAGAGAGCCGTGCCTTCATTAAAGGTGGAAGCTTCAGCTTCGAGCCCAATGCGAGATTTGATGCGCCCTACACCGTAACGATCGTCAATCGCCGCAGTATAAAGATGTACCCGCATGCCTTGTTCTAGGTAGTTGTGCGCCGACTGCAGAAGCGCGGTGGACTTGCCCGCGTTCATCGATGAGTAATAAAAATAGAGCTGTGCCACGGGAGATCCTCCAAACAGAGCGCAAGCTTAACGTGTCACCGCCGTTCGCGCCACTGGCCGTAGTTATGCCATCTGTGGCACCTTAAAAATCAAGTTCAAAAACCCGTTCACAAAGTGCAATATTTGACCGGAAATGCGTGTCAAATTCAGAGGTGGTCAATCTTTGCCCACTGCTAACAAAGCCCGCATCGAGCCATGCTTCCCACAGGGTTATCCACTGACTTATCCACAGATACTGTGGATAAGGGCGCACGCTTAAGTGGTTGATAAACAAACACTTGACAGAGCTGCAAGTCTCTACTTATGGAAATACAAGCACTCACCCTCAATCTTATCCACACTGGGTGTTTATTCGTTTGTCAACAGTTTGTTACAAATAATTGAACGTTTTTTCGGTCAATAAAATGGCACTTGCGCCCTGAGCGCGGCTCAACAAACTGCATGCAAAATACCCTATTTTAAGGCGACGATATATCCCAACCAACAGGCGTGATCTTCACACTCATCAGTGCACTCGTAGTCGTCTGTGGGCTCATCCGTGTCCGGATCAAAGCACTGCAAGTACATCAGCGTGGACGAGAAGCCTGCGTCCATGAGGATGTCCCGCACCTCTTGTGCGCCGTACAGGCGCCAGCGGTAGCTGAAGGCCTTGTCCATGCGCGACTTGTCCGGGAAGGCGAAGTGGATGTAACACTGCATCTCGCCTGTGACTGGGTTATAGGCGGCCTGCTCCCACTCGTAGCTAAACCCATCGAGCTTGCGCTTCTCTATGCCTGTCTGGTGCGCCGCATGGCCGCCAAAGGCATCGAGGAACATCACCCCATCCTCTGCCAGCGAGGCGTACACACCCTCGAAGTACTGCAGCAACTGCCGGCGCGACTGGAAAATCCAATAACTGAAGTTGAAGGCCTGCACCACATCGAGCTCGCGGTCGCGGCGGCTGATGACATCCTCCTGCTGCAGACTCAGCCGCCTGCGCTCTTCAGAGGTCAAGCGCACCGCGTTGTTCAACTCCCCCCACTCCAGCACATCGACGTCCAGGTCAACGGCGATGGCGCTGTTCTCAGGGTCTCGCCGCACCCAGTCACAGCTCGCCATCGCGGTGCCGCAGAAGTCCTCACGCATGCTCTTTGCGCGCCTGTTGCGCAGGGATTTAAAGGTCGTGTCGATGAAATCCAGCTCAAAGTCTGGGCACTGCACGGAAGCCTGATACAACAGGTGCTTGTCGGTGGTTTCGGCTAATTTTGCTTTGGCACGGCGGGCCATGATTTCTCCAGATGGTGAGCGACAACGAAGGGGCACGGCCACAGCCGTGCAAGCAGGCTAGAAAGCCTAACAGCCCCCGAAGCGGCGGTTGCCAACACGGGGGCTAGAAGGTTTTCTCTGCCCATAATTAATGAACAACCCACGGGCCGTGGATTGCATTGGCACATGCTTGCGCCACGAAAGGCGCCGATCAGAGCGACCTAAGGCTTGAGCCGCGTGCCGCGGTTGAGCAGCGTGAGCGCCAGCGCCATCGCCGCCAAGGTAAACACCAGCACCACCACAAAGGCGTACCAGATACTCACGTCCGCAGCCCCTAAGACGCCGTAGCGGAAGCCATTGATGATGTAGAACAGCGGATTGAACTGCGACAGCGTCTGCCAAAATGGTGGCAACATGCTGATCGAATAAAACACGCCGCCAAAGAAGGTCAACGGCGTCAGCACAAAATTGGGAATAATAGAAACATCATCAAAATTGCGCGCGAAAATAGCATTGATCAAACCCAGCGTGGCAAACAACAGCGCGGTCAACACCGTGAACACGCCCGTGGCGAGCCAGTACTGAACCTGCAGCTGGGTAAACGCCAGCGAGACCGCAAGCACCAGCACACCGACCAATAGTCCGCGGCAGACACCGCCCACCACATAGCCCAGCAAGATGGTCAGATTGCTCACCGGCGAGACAAGCAGCTCCTCGATGAAATGCTGGTATTTCGCCCCAAAGAAAGACGACACCACGTTGGAGTAGCTGTTGACGATCACGCCCATCATCACCACACCCGGCACAATGTACTCCATGTAGCTGTGCCCGCCCATCTCGCCGATGCGGCTGCCTATCAAACTGCCAAAAATCACAAAATAAAGCACCGCGTTGATGACCGGTGGCGTCAATGTCTGCACCCAAATACGGACAAAGCGCATCACTTCGCGCACGACGATGGTCTGAAAGGCAACCCAATTATTACTCAGCATGAGCGGCTCCCGCCTGATTGCGCGCTACCAGCCGCAGGAAGAACTCCTCCAGCCGGTTGGTTTTGTTGCGCAAGCTCAACACCTCCACCCCCGCCGCCTGCAGATCAATGAACAACTTGTTCAAACTCTCGCCCTTGGGCACCTCCACCTCCAGGCGCGTCGCCGTGTGCTTGTTCACTCGGTACACACCCAGATTGAGCTCACGGTGCTGCTTCTCGCGGATATCAAAGACAAAGGTCTCCGCCATGGCCTGGCTCAACAAATCTGCCACAGGGCCGTTCTCCAGCACTTCACCGTTGTCGATAATAGCGACGTTGCGGCACAGGGACTCGGCTTCTTCCAAATAGTGCGTGGTCAAGATGATGGTGGTGCCGTCGGCGTTGAGCTGCTCCAACAGCGCCCAGGTGGCGCGGCGTATCTCGATATCCACCCCCGCCGTCGGCTCATCGAGGATCAACAGCCGCGGTTGGTGCACCAAGGAGCGCGCAATCATCAAACGGCGCTTCATGCCACCCGACATTTTCAGCGGCGGTGTCTTGCGCTTGTCTTGCAGGTGCAGCAGCTCCAAGCAATGCTCCGCACGGTCTTTGGCCTCGTTGCGGGCAATGCCGTAAAAGCCCGCCTGGTGGATCAAGATTTCCACCGCCGGCTCGAAGGTGTTGAAGTTGAACTCCTGCGGCACCAAGCCAATGCAACGCTTGGCCGCGTCGAGATCCGTGTCGATGTCGTGACCGAATATTTCAATGCGGCCCGAGGTCTTGGTCATCAGCGACGAGATCATGCCGATGGTTGTCGATTTACCCGCGCCGTTGGGCCCCAAGAGAGCGAAAAAATCACCGGCCTCGACGGACAGATCAATGCCTTTGACAGCTTCAAAGCCGCCCTCGTAGGTTTTGCACACCTGATGCAGCTGCAATGCTTTTTGCATGATTCCTCTGTTTTTCAGAGGCCGCGCTTGAACAGCGCAGCCCGCGTGTTTTGTCTAGGTATTATTGACGGGGAAGAAGACAGGCGGTTATTAGCCCGGCAGAACAGCGGCTACTTTGGCGCCGAAGTGCAATTCCAACGGGAAATCAGGCCTGGGCTGTGGCGCCATGACCGGCTTGAGGGCCGGAACCGCGGTCAGCAAGCGCATGATTTCCTGCTCGCTGCGCACACGATCAATCGCCAATCGCTGCCACATAGCGCCGCAGGCGGCTGCACTTTTCGCGTCCAGAGAATCACCTTTGAGCTGGCGCTTCAACCACTTCACCGCCACCCGCTTGGCCGCCACCTGATAACAGTGACGGTAGATCTGATCACTGGCTGCCTGCACCTGATCAAAGCCCGAGATCGCCAGATAGTGTTGTGACAGCTGCAGCCGCAGTTTGGCCTGGCCAAATGCGTTGATCTGCCGCCAGCTGCATTTTTGCAGCAGCTGCTTTTGACACTTGAGCACCTTGGCCTCCACGTGCGCAACGCATGCCTGAGCCGAAGGCTGGGCCCAAACCTCAGGCTCGGTTTTTCCCGCCCGCTTCAGCGCTTTGCGCAGGCGCCGCACACATTTTCGGCCCTTCGTACCCTCGCGCCAACTCATCCAATGCTGCAACCCAGCACGACGCTCTTGCGCCGCTGTTTCTCGCAGCAACTGCGCGGCCGGTTGCAACAGCGTCGGCAATTCGGCCACCTGCAGCGCGGCGTGCACTTGCTGAGCACGGTGCAGGGGCTCCAGCTCCCGCTGCAAACACAGGCACAATTCATCGATCGCTTCGAGCCACTGCGGCTCGCGCCTGTTCAGTGAAATACCCGCGCGCGCCAAGGTCAAGGCATGCGACAGACCGTCCGTCGCCCGCTCCGTCTCAGCCACTGAGAAAACGGGCGCCAACACCGAGCTCAACACGGTACAAAATCGGGGCTCTGGCTGTGGTGAATCACTCATCGAAGTCCTATACGCTCGCTATCGCGCTGAGCTTTTCGCGCACGGCCGCTGGCAGCGGCACCGGGCGTTCAGTGCCTGAATCGACAAAAACATCTACCACGAATGCGGTCGCTTTGACCGCCTCATCGCCCTTGCTGAACAGGCCGATCTCGTAGCGCACACTCGAATTGCCGAGCCGCGCCACGCGCAGGCCCGCTTCAACCGTGTCGGGGTATTTCAAGGCGTCGAGATAACAACAACCGTTTTCAACGGTAAAACAGCGCACACCCAGGGACTCCAGATCCAAGCCAGAATCCACCTCGAGGAAGCGCATGACGAGCATCTCAATCATCGTGTAATACACGGCGTTGTTCATGTGCCCGTAACTGTCGTTGTCTCGCCAGCGGGTGGGGATCTGCAAAAAATGGCGGTAATCCGCGCGGCTCTCTGCGGGCTTGTTATCGCTCACGCATCGCCGCCTTTAAATTGTATCTCGCGCCCGCTCTGCCACAGCACTTCGCCGCGCTCCTGGTGCACCAAGATCACCCGCGCCATCACAAACAGTAAATCGGACAAGCGGTTCAGGTAGGCGGCGCTGAAAGCTGGCAAGGTGGTGTCGCGCGCCAGGGTCACGACGTTGCGCTCCGCTCGCCTGCAGACAGTGCGCGCCAGGTGGCACGTGCCCGCGGCGACGCTGCCGCCCGGCAGGATGAATTCTTTGAGGTAGGGCAAGTCGCTGTTCATCGCGTCCAGCTCTTGCTCCAACCAAGTGACGTGGTCCTGCGTCAGCACCTCGTGCCCGGGCACGCAGAGCTCACCGCCGAGATCAAACAAGTGGTGCTGCACATCGCTCAGCACGCGGGTGCACACGTCAGGCAGGTCATGGCCCAGCAACATGCCGACCACGGAATTCAACTCATCCACGGTGCCGTAGGCTTCGACGCGCTGGTGGTCTTTGGCCACACGGCTGCCATCACCGAGCCCGGTCTCTCCACTATCACCTGTACGCGTGTAAATTTTAGACAGTCGATTGCCCACTGCAGCACCCCCGATAATATGCCAACTCGTCACTGGCGCGATCGCCAAGACAGTTCCCGCAACGGAGAACCCAAGCCAGCTATAATACCGCATACTCACCTCAACGGAGCATGTTTACCGTGGCAGAAGACACCCTGTTCAGCAAAATCATCAAACGGGAAATCCCCGCTGATATCGTCTACGAAGATGAGCTGGTGACAGCCTTTAGAGACATCAACCCCTCTGCACCCACGCACATACTCATCATCACCAACAAGATCATCCCCACCGCGGCGGATGTGGAGCCCGAAGATGAGCTCGCGCTGGGCCGCTTGTTCACCGTCGCGCGCAAACTGGCGGAACAAGAAGGCATCGAAGAGAGTGGTTATCGCCTGGTGGTGAACTGCAAAGACCACGGTCGCCAGGAAGTGATGCACCTGCACATGCACTTGCTGGGCGGACGGGACTTGGGCGGTACAACGCTGCGGACCTAGCTGAAAAAAAGCCCGCGCCGAACAAAGCTCGGCGCGGGCTCTATGAGCAGACCCTCAGATCAGGGAGCCGGCAATATGGCGATCGTTTTGGAGAACAGCACCGTGCCGCCGAGGCGGTCCTTGATATTCACCACACGGCTACCGGCCAAGCCGTAGGGTGCGCAGCGGTAGGTGCGCATCTCGGTGCTGGTTGACGAGGTCAAGCGTGCGTCGCAGCCGTCGATGTCCATGATCATCGCGCTGCTGAGGTTTTGCCCGCTGACCCGAAAGTACGTCAGCACTCCCAGCGCCGTCTGCGCCGGCGTGATATCCGACACCCGCATTTCATCCCCGGTCACCTGCAAATCGAAAGTACCCAGCAAGACGCCGCCGTCACTGGCGTAGACCCGGATGCTGCGGATGCCGCTGGACCCTCTCGGCGTGCAGCGGTATTGACGCTGCCGATCGTGCCCGCCCAAAGCGACAACCTCGGTGCACTCATCCACTGAAATAATCATCGTGCTGGGCAGGTTCTCGCCACTGACGGTAAAGGTCGTCTCGGCGTCCACGTAGGTTACCTCCGGCACCACGGACTCGATTTCCAAGCCCTCCAAGGGATCTGTTGCGTCGATGACATCAACAACAAAAGTCGTCAGAACCTGCCCGCCCACATCGAGCAAGCGCCCGCTCAATCGTCCGATTTGCTGTGGGGTGCAGCTGTACACCAGCTGGGTGCTGATGGCGCTCAGTTGCGCGATGGAGCTGCAGTTGTTCATTTCCATCTGCGCGAGCTCTGGCAGATCCGACCCGGAGAAAACCAGCGCCAAAGCTTCACCGTAGTTGCTGCTACTCGGTGACACCGAATTGACCTGCGCATCGCTGGCGCTGTCCACCGTGAAGGCAAAGCTGTGCAGCACCTGCTCACCCGCAAGCACTTGCCCCTGGAAAGAGCCGGACGTGCCGAGGGTGCAGCCAAATTGACGCAGCACGGAGCTGCCGTCCAACACTTCGATGCTGCTGCAGGCATCCATTACAATGCGAACCCCGGTCGACAAATGCTGACCGGCGACCTTGATGTTTACCCACTCGCCCACTGCGCCGCTGAGCGGCGTCACCGATGTCACCACACCTTCATTTGCGCGCACCTGGATCGAAACCGGCGATACCACCGTCTGCTGCGACGTCACCAGGTACAGCGGCCAGGTACCGACAAGCGCGTTGACGCAATTGAATACGATCTGTGCATCGGTGCGCGAAACAACAAAGACCGACTCACAGGCGGCTGATTGCACGTTCACGCTCGCACTGAAACCACTGCCGCTGACCGTCATCTGCACGGTCTCGGTCTCCAGTGCCGCTGCGGGTGCCAGATCAGTCACCGTGATCAATTGCTCACTGATCTGGGTAGGACTGACATTGAATTGATAGATTGAGGTACCGCCGTTGCTGAGGATTTCACCCGAGCGCACGATCGCGCGATCATCGAGCTGGCACAGCACATTAAGCTGGGTGCTGCTGCGCGACTGCACTTGCGCGCTGGTGCAGCCCGCCAGTGAGAACTGCAAATCCATGGGGAAGTTCTGGCCCATCACTTGAAACAGCTGGCTGGAGCTGCGATCGGCCCGCAGCGGGCTCACGCTGGAGACAACAGGCTCATCGCCGCTCGTCGCCGAGCCAGAACCGATGCTCACCATCGCCTCATACAATAAGCTGCCGTCGCTGTTGTCGATGGCTTGCAGCGTGCGACCGCCGGCATTGCCGCTCAACTCACAGCTGTAGCTGCGCGCATCTGCGCTGCCGCCGAGTGCCTGCATATTGCCGCAACCGGACAAGACAAGCACGACATCGCTGTCCAGATCACTGCCCTCGACACTGAACTGCGCGAGCCCACCAACCGCCAAGCTGCTGTAACTCACGCGCCAGACGCGCGCCGGATCTGAGCTCTGCCCAGAGGTACCGCCGTCTCCGCCCGAGCCATCACTGGCGAGGCCCGATTGCGCCACCCATTCGGCCCGCGCATTCATCAGCGCATCCAGCAACTGCAGCGCCAGGTAGCTCTGCTCGTCCACCACTGACAAGCGCTGATCCAGCACTGCGATGCCCTCGCGCGCCGCGACGGCGCGCACGAAATCCTGCCAATCACTGCCGTCGGTCAAACCGTAACTGCCGCGCAGCGATTGCTGATCAAAACCGTAGGATAACCAGGTGTCGATCACCTTGGCCGAGAGCTCGCGCTCCTGCTGGTCACGCTGCCGCAGCGCGCTGCCCCCACCACTGCGCCAGCGCTCGAGTTCTGCCTGCAAGGCGTCCTGCGCCGCGGCGTGATCGGGTGATGCCAGCGCAGACGCGATGGCTTGCCGGGTCGGCACATCCGCACCGGCGATGGCGTAACTGAGCCAGGCTTGAGTTTCCTCGGCTTGGCTCAACAGGGTTCCCCACTGGCGCTCAACGGTAGACCACCAGGCCTGCACCGTGCTGCGGCCGTCCAGCATCGCGTCGATGCCGTCTTGTAATTGGTTCAGCGCCACTGACATCTGCTCGCGCCAAATTTTGCGCCGCGCCTTGTCCGAACACTGCGGATCCGCAATGGCAAAGCCGGTGCTGTCGCTCAGATCCGTCGCACAGACTTCGGTCTCAGCGCGCAAGTGCGATGCCATCACTGACATCGCCGCCTCCGCGTCGATCAGGCTCTGGCTGCCATGCGTGATGCGGTAGACCGTGCTCTCTGCCGCCGCGGACCAGCTGGCGTTCGCCGCTTGCCAATCGATCTCCCCTGCGCGCGCCGCCGTGCTGGTGTCCAAGCTCAGCTGCACGCCGTTGCGCGCATCGCTGTCGCCATCGATGGAGATCAACAGCTGCGCCACACGCACCGCCTTGTTGTAGCGGTATTGCTCGGCCGTGCCGACCATGTCATAGAGGCTTAAACGCGCGCGCGGCATGACCTCTGCAATGGCGAGGTCGCCGAGTTTGAAATCGAGTTGCTGGCCGCCACTCAAGGTGAATTTACCGGTCGATCCGGTCGCCGAGACGCCATAAGCCAAGCCGCTGATACGCGGCCCAAGCAGGTAACCCGTGCTCGGGATATCGTCAGCTAGGACGCTGAGCTTTGAGGAACCGCTGCCGCCACAGGCTGCGATAAAAAAACACACGGACGCGACCGTGAGACGCGAATACTTCGCTTGCATTGCTGGAGGACCTTCCTTGTCTCATTCCTTGTATGAGAACAAAGCAATTTGCGGCCCTAAAAACACGGGTGCCCGGCGGCACCCGTGTCAGCGGCGAGAAAACTTAAGCGGCGGGCTCGCCAATTGACAGCTCAATGCGCCCAAGCGTACTGGCCCGGTTGACCGCACTGGTGACCGCCAACAAGGACGCCGCCACGATATTCTCGTGCAGGCCGACGCCGTAGACGGTGTCGTTGCTGCCCTCTGTCTGCAGCTCCACATAACAAGCCGACTGCGCGTCGCTGTCGCTGGAGGTGGCGTGTTGGTGGTAATCGACCAAGCGGCATTGAATGCCGAAACGCTCGCTGACCGCGTGCAAAAAGGCGTCAATCGGGCCGTTGCCTTCGCCTTCGATTGTCACTGCTGTGCCAGACACCAACATCTCGGCGCTCAGGCTGCGGTGACTCTCATCACCTTCATCGGTAGGTTTGCTCAGGTGAGACACAAAAGCCAGCGGCGAAGCGATGTTCAAGAAGGTATCTTCAAAGGCTGCCCAGATGGCGGCGGAATTCACTTCGCCGCCGCTCTGCTCACTGACGCCCTGCACCACCTGGCTGAAATCTATTTGCAGCCGCCGCGGCAGCTCCAAGCCGTGGTCCTGCTCCATGATAAAAGCCACCCCGCCCTTGCCCGACTGGCTGTTGACCCGTATCACCGCCTCGTAGCTGCGGCCGAGATCGGCGGGATCGATGGGTAGATACGGCACCTCCCACACCTTGTCGGGCTCTGCGTCGCGGCGCGTCATGCCTTTTTTGATCGCGTCTTGGTGTGAACCCGAGAAAGCGGTAAACACCAGCTCCCCGGCGTAGGGATGGCGCGGATGCACCGGCAATTGGTTGCAATATTCGGCGGTGCGCATGACATTAAAGATGTCGCTGAAATCCAGCTCCGGGTCCACGCCCTGGGTGAAGAGGTTCATGCCCAGTGTGACCAGATCGACGTTGCCCGTGCGCTCGCCGTTGCCAAATAGCGTGCCTTCGACACGATCCGCGCCGGCCATCTGCGCCAACTCAGCGGCGGCTATACCGCAGCCGCGGTCGTTGTGCGGGTGCACCGAGATAATCACCGACGCGCGGTGGTCGATGCGGTCGCACATCCACTCGATCTGATCCGCATAGATATTCGGCGTCGACACTTCCACCGTGGCAGGCAGATTGATGATCGCCTTTTGCTCGGCGGTCGGCTGCCAGACATTAAGCACCTGGTTGCACACATCGAGCGCGTAATCGAGCTCGGTGCCGGTGAAACTCTCGGGGGAATACTCGAACTGCCATTGGGTCTCGGGCGCCTTGTCGGCGAACTCTTTCACCCAGGTCGCGCCCTGCACTGCGATGGCCGCGATGCCCGCGCGATCCTGGCGAAACACCACGTCGCGCTGCACCGTGGAGGTGGAGTTGTACACATGCACAATCGCCCGCGCACAACCCTTGAGTGATTCAAAGGTCCGCTCGATCAGCTCGCGCCGCGCCTGCACCAAGACCTGGATAGTCACGTCTTCGGGGATCAAGCCCTCTTCGATGATCTCGCGAACAAAATCAAAATCCGTCTGCGAAGCGGCGGGAAAGCCCACTTCGATCTCTTTAAATCCGACCTCAAGCAAGAGCTTGAACATGCGCATTTTGCGCTCGGGGCCCATGGGCTCGATCAGCGCCTGGTTGCCGTCGCGCAGATCGACACTGCACCACTGCGGCGCCTTGTCGAGGGTTTTGCTGGGCCACTGGCGATTGGGCAAATCAATGACGGGAAAGGGACGGTACTTTTGCTGGGGATTGATCACGATAATACTCCGGGACGACGCGCGCAGCTCGGGCGCGCAGCAGTCTTGACAACGGGACAGTCGAAGCTCTTGACCCAAGAAGGGCAGATGAAGGGCATTGAGTGGGTCATAACGCGTTGTCGGACTGTGTTAAACGGGATAGGAATAACGGGTACAGCTCACCTGGACTCTAAAGAGAGGCCAGGCACCGCAGTCGACGTAGTAGAAATACTGTTTGCGCTATCATGTTTTAAAGGTAGCGAGATCTGCGCCAAAAGGCAAGCCACGCGGACGGATTAGCTGAGCAAATGGCGCCAGCTATTCGCTCCGTGCGCCAACAAACAAGTGGGCAGCCTCGACAGTCCCTGCCCCGAATTCGCTCACGGCTCGCCCAGCGCCGCCATCATCTTGTGCGCCACCCAGCGATGAAAACAATGGGTCGCGCCGTCCATCGCCGGGGAGAATTTACCGCCGTCAAAGTGCCGCCCGTGACGGCCGCGCTGCATGCCCTCCACCACGAATATATCCTCCTCAAAAACCTGTTTCCACAGGGCCGTGTTGCTGCTGCGCAAAGGCTGGTAACTGTCCGCGATCATGGCGGGATCACTGTAGAAGATCGCCACGTGCTCGCGGGTACGCTCTAGGCCCACCGGCTCCAGCACGATGGCAAATGTGTGATCACGGTGAACACCGAACAATACATTGGGAAACAGCGCCAGATATTCCGCCGCATTATCCCACTTTTCGCTCAGACCGGGAAAATCCACAAAAGACTGCCCGCCGCCCGCCAAATTGGGCTTGTACACCTCGGTGCCCTGACCGGCATAACCGCCCTCAGACACGATGGAATAGTGATCCTCTAGCCGCGAATAGCTGTTCAATCCCGGATGAATCCACGGCAAATGGTAGCTCTCGCAATAATTTTCCACGGCCAGCTTCCAGTTGCAGGCCACGTCCAGCTCAAAACTGGAATCGGCTCCGCCGTGATACAGCGGATGCTGAAACTCCTGCCAGCGCCCGAGCAATTCGCGGTGCAGCTCTACAAAATCCCCCGCCGCGCCGTCAACATTGACGAACACCACGCCCAAGTAAACGTGTGCTTTGATCTCAACCAACCCCAGCTCGTCCACGTTCACCGCTGGGTGCGTGTGCACATCGGGGCCGCCTACGTGGGGCGTGTTTTTCAGGCTGCCGTCCAAGCCGTAACTCCAGCTGTGGTAGGGGCAGCGAATCGCCCCCTTGATCTTGCCGGGCTCACTCACCAGGATCATGCCCCGGTGCCTGCAGGTGTTCTGAAACACCCGCAGCGTCTTGTCACGATCCCGCAGCAGCAGCAAGGGCATGCCGAGAAAACTGATCGGCATGGCATCACCGGGCTCTGGGGCGTCTTTGGCAAAGCCCACCCCACACCACTGACTGAAAAAAACCGCCTGCTGTTCGCGCCGGAAGGCAGCTTCATCGGTGTAGAAAGCATTGCCTAGCCCCGTCGCTGTCTCGATCGGTCGCACTGCGCTTTCTAATTGTTCGTGAATTGCTGAGTCCATGGCTTGTTCTCCGTGAGGATTGCTTAAGCTGGGTGTAGCCAGTGTGCAGCGTGCTCGACATGCAAAGACAAGATTGGCCAATTCGCGCCATCCTCTGTCGTTGCCACGCCCTAAACTCATGCATTCGTCACTATTTATCCACACGAACGGTCACTGGCCTAGCTGTTGCACCCATCACCCTATGAAGCTGCTTTCCGCCAATCTATGGCCAATCATTGCAACGCTGTTGTCGCTGATGCTCTTAGCGATGACTTCTGCCGCCCCAAAAAAAGCGGTACCGCCCTTTGAAAACCCCTGGCGACCGGGGCAATTTGCCCTGCTGCAAGCGCTGGCCCTGCCACCTGTGCAAATACAAACCATGCCGCTCGATGCGCTGACCGCCTTTGGTCAGGCCCTGTTTTTCGATACGCAATTGAACCCGCACAGTGACAAAGGCTGCGTCAGCTGCCACCAGCCCTCGCGGGCCTTCAGTGACGGCCTAGCTCACCCTGCCGACAACCCACTAAAGCGAAACTCTCCCAGCCTACTCGGCGCGGGCAGCAGACGCTGGCAGTTTTGGGACGGCCGTGCTGATAGCCTCTGGTCTCAGGCCCTGGGGCCGCTGTTCGCCGCGCATGAGATCGCGCTCACCCCCGCACAATTGATGCGAACACTTGATGAGTCACCGCGCTATCGCTCGCTGTATTCGCAGGCGTTTGCCCCGTGGCCAGCTGCTCTACCCCCTGCCGACTCTGCTCTTGCGGAGGATATTCAGGCACACGTAGGTATCGCGCTTGCGGCATTTGTCGGAGAACTGAAACCGCAATACGCACCATTTGATGAATACGTGCACGCACTCAGCGAAGGAGATTTGAACAAGGCCAACACCGCCATGAGTGGCCGGGCCCAATCCGGTTTGCGGGTATTGTTGCGCAGTAACTGCATAACTTGTCATCGCGGCGCGGCTTTCACTGACGGTCAGTTTCACAACATCGGCACGGGGGACAGCGATCCCGGTCGTGCCGAAGGCCAGCGCCTTTGGCAAGCCAGCCCTTTCAACTGTCTCAGTGAAATAGCCCGACGCGTTGACAAGGCTTGCGCCACAGCACCGCGAGAGTCAGCGGAAATTTCACGGCTACTGCACGGTGCGTTTAAAACCCCGAGCCTACGCGGCCTACGCCACACTGGCCCCTTTATGCACGACGGCCGCTACGAAACGCTCATGGACGTGCTGGCGCACTACAGAAGCCCCCCTGAGTCAGATCACGGCCTGCCCAACATGGGCGCAATCAGCGACAGAGAGGCCGCAGATATCGTTGAATTTTTGCAGGCACTCAGCGGACCTGTTGACGCTAAGGCCTGGTATAACCTTGCCCCAACGCACTCGGGGAAGTGAATTTTCCCTAGCGATAGTTAGTCCCGGGGCAAAACACACAGCATGGCGTACAGAAGATTTGCTGCGAGTAAGGCCGTATTAGCGCTCGGGCCATGGGGTGGCGACAGCTCCCTCAAACCCGGGCCGACGAGGTTCATGCCTTGCACCCGCGAATGATCTCCAGACCTTGCGGGACCGTCAGACCGGCAGCCTGCACCGTTGCTGATACCGGTGCATAGGCCGAGTCTAGGCCGTCGGCATCAAATCTCAAGCACACCAGACGCTCTCCCATTCGCTGCCTAATTTCAGCCATCAACGCGAACACTGACTGATTCCAACAGGCTTCGACCCGCAAAACACGAAAGCCCTGCTCTCGGACACAATCAAAATCCTCAGCGGCGCAGCCAATACCACGCAGCCCCATTTGTACCAATCGTTGCGTACCCAATAAGCCCTCTTCCACGGCACGCCAGAACGGGGTGCCGTGAGCGACAGCCTGACCCTACAGCTGCCCATTGACGTCTGTGTGTGCATCGACATACAGCAAAGCAACAGGGCCATGTTTGTCTTTCATCGCCAGCAAGATAGGCAGAGCGAAGCTGGGCATGCTGAAGTTTCGACAGGCCCGATCCCAAGAACAGCACGCTGGCAAAGCTCTATTGCAACCAAAATCTGCAAAATTCACAAATATACCCTTCGGTTTCACCCTCGTATTTCTATCGATGTTTGCTGTTAAAAAAAATTGACTCATATCGTTTCATGATGTCATCATATGTATTGTTCATGTCATTATACCAGATAGATGATTCCAAATTGCCCAGGTAATTACAGATCGAGCAATCGAAATCATCTCCCCCTTTTATCGGGCTTAGACCACGACGCTGCGGAGCAGCCTCTGCCCGAAGGGAGCAAAAAATAGAACAGCGAACGATTGAATTACGGCGCTTTTCAATCCTAAAAATTATGTTTTCAACAATGCCACAGAGAAAGTTCTTAGAAACACCCGAAATCCGCAACCACTAATTACCGATAAAAATTCGGTCTAGGAGAGATTCATGAAACGGAGAAATATTCTAAAAATAGCGACGCTGAGCTGTCTCACCCTGCTATCCACCGCTGTCACAAGCCAAGCCTTTGCCAAAGACCTGAAAGGCGCCATTGTGGTGATGGATTTGACGACAAATGCTTTTCAAATAGAAATGGCTGATCAAGCAGTGGCCTACGGCAAGGAAGTGGGCGTGGATGTTAAACGCTACGCTCCCACTGGCTCATTCGGTGACTATGAGGGGCAAATCTCAATCATCGAAAATCTGATCACCAAACAGACAGATATTCTTATTCTGGTCGCCGGTCACACCACCGCGCTGGTGCCGATTGTTAAAAAAGCCATGAAAGCAGGTGTCGCTGTGGTGAACATGGACAATCGCCTCAATACCACTGACATGGTGGCGTATGTCGGCGTAGACAACGGACAAGGCGGCAAAATGGCCGTTGACTACATCGCCAAGAAACTCGGCGGTATCGGCAAGATTGCGCTGATACAAGGCGAGACGGGAAACCCCGTACAAATATTACGCACCAAAGGCTTTGAGTTGGGTGCACTGGTACACCCCGGACTTGAAGTTGTCGCGCAGCAAGGTGCTCACTGGACCGAAGAGGAAGGCCTCAAAGTCATGGAAGATATCCTGCAGTCACACCCTGATGTCGACGGCGTGTTTGGCGAATCTGACAACCTTGCTGTAGGCGCTGCGCGCGCTGCGGCCTCAGCCGGAAAGAAAGACATCATCTTTGTGGGCTACGACGGCCAACAGGGGGGCTATCAAGCCATCAAAAAAGGGGACGTCTCTGCGACCATCCGCATGGATGCCCGCAAAATGGTCAAGCTGAGCATGGACGCCGCCCTGAAGTATATCGAGAACGGCAAGACCACAGACGGCATAGACGCTGAAACCTATATCGCTCCTGAGCTGGTCACAGCAGCGGAAGTCGATCAATACATCGTCGAATAAGATCCAGGGCAAGGTCTGGCAAGTCGCTCAAGGCTTGCCAGGTTTTGCATTAACGCCAGAAAACTGGCACTGCGGACACATGTCATCTTCACAGCCGATACATCGGAGCAACGTTGAATCAATTACTTGAGGTAACAGGCGTATCCAAGCGTTTCCCGGGTGTTCTTGCCTTGGACAAGGTCGATTTTGATCTGCGTGAAAACGAGGTCCATGCCTTGTTGGGCGAGAACGGTGCCGGCAAATCGACACTGGTAAAAATCATCACCGGCGCCTATCAGAAAGATGCGGGGGTGATTAAGCTCCGCGGCTCAGCTGTTGATTTCAACACACCTGCAGATGCCCAGAACGCCGGTATCAACGGCGTGTACCAAGAGTTCTCGCAAGTAAACACCTTGACGATTGCAGAGAACATTTTTCTGGGTTCCTACCCCAAGAAAGGGTTTTTCATCGACTGGAAAACAATGAACGAGGAAGCCGCGAAGCTGCTTACCCAGTTCGCGGTCGATGCATCGCCTCGGGATGTGCTTTCTACACTCGGTGTGGCCACGCGGCAAATGGTCGAAATTTTAAAAGTTATTCGCAAAGACAAGCTAAAAATCTTAGTCTTGGACGAGCCAACTTCAGCACTTTCAGACAACGAAACGCAAACACTTTTTAGCTTCATTAAATCACTGAAATCTCACGGCGTCTCGGTTATCTATATCTCGCACAGACTCGAAGAGATCAAGCAGATTTGTGATCGCATCACTGTCTTCAAAAACGGAAGCAAAGTCGCCACAAGTGATGCACGGAAAATGACTGTCGACAGCGTGGTCGCGCAGATGGTCGGTAGAGAACTCAAAGACCACTTCCCAAAAAAACACCTCCAACGCCATGAAACACGGCTTGAAGTAGAGGCCATTTCAGGCGATGGATTTTCGAACATCACTTTTAAGAGTTACCCCGGCGAGATATTGGGTTTTACTGGCCAAGTGGGTGCAGGTAAATCAGAACTGTTGGAGGCCATTTTTGGTGCACGGCCCCTTCACTTTGGCAGCATTGTTTTAGACGGTGTAACTGTCAACATAAAGTCCCCCATCGACGCGGTAAAGCGCGGCATAGGCCTGTTACCAGAGAGCCGCAAAGAGCAAGGTTTAAACCTCAGCATGAACTGCCTGATGAACATCAGTCTCGCTTCCTTGGAATTTATTGCAACTCCCCTCTTGGACTTGGAAAAAGAAAAGAAGATCGCATCAGAAAAATTCGAAGCTTTGGAAATCAGGCCCAATAACCCTCGAAACCTTGCCGCCAATCTCAGCGGTGGAAATCAACAAAAGATTGTCTTGGCGAAATGGATCATGCGTGACAGCTCTGTGCTGCTATTTGATGAGCCCACGCGCGGCATAGACGTGGGAGCAAAATTTCAAATTTACACACTGATCGCTGAGCTGGCCAAGGCGGGTAAAACCATTATCGTGGCTTCCAGTGAAATCGAAGAAATCGTCGGCATATGCAGCCGCGTCATTGTCTTGAGAAAAGGCACATTTGCCGAAGAGTTGCACGGTGACCGCATAAGCTACCAGAACATTGTTCATTCCATGGGCGGAGAAAAAATTGTTAGTTAAAGAGTATCTCGCAGACAACAAGCAACAGCTTATCGCCTTGACCTGCCTGATAGCAGTGGTGGTGGTTCTTTCCTTTATGTCTGAATATTTTTTCACCAAAAACAACCTGTTCAACATTGGCAAACAAGCTTCGATCAATTTGATCATCGCGCTCGGCATGACGATGGTTATTATTTCAGAGGGAATCGATCTTTCGGTGGGCTCTTTGCTGGCACTGACCATATCGATGATGGCCGTTTTGAACGTTGTTCATGATGTCAACATTGTTTACGCGGCCGCCCTTGCGTTCATCGCGACGATCCTCGCGGGCGCCCTCAACGGTATCGTCATACAATACGGAAAAGTGCCTGCGTTTATCACCACACTGGGCATGATGGGAATAGCCAGGGGCGTTGTTCTGCTCATCTCGCGCGGCAACCCCTCCATGTCATTCCCTGAAGAGTTCCTCTGGCTGGCAGACGGTTTTGTTCTCGGCGTGCCCTTCCCTATCTTTCTTTCCATCCTGTTGGCCTTTGTCGTATCCCTTATCCTGAAATACACCGAACTGGGCAGAGGCATGTACGCCATTGGCGGAAACGAAGAAGCCGCCCGGCTATCCGGGATCAACATCCCGTACGTGAGAATCGCTACCTACACTCTCTGCGGGTTTTTCTGCGCCTGCGCCGGTTTGATATTCGCGGCCAGAGTGGGTGCAGCCCCTCCATCCGCGGGCATTGGTTACGAGCTCAACGCCATTGCGGCTGTCATCATCGGCGGCACCTCCCTCTCAGGCGGTCAAGGCAAAGTATTGGGAACCGTGATAGGCGCGTTCTTGATGGCGGTGATTGCCAATGGCCTCAACATCGTTGAAGTCGATCCCTACTGGCAGAGCATCGTCATTGGCGCGATCATCGTGATTGCGGTGATGATGTCGAACCTGAAAAAAACCTAAGGCTGCACCACAGGCCGAGCAGGCTTGATTGCAACCCCGAGTGCCTACAAAATCTCTGCAGGCATTTGGGCTTGGAAAACGTGCACATCACGTTTTTACTGCACACAAGTTCGTCAGATTCCGGACGGCGCTGCTCGCACCGCTGCTTGAAACGGCTCGATCACTCGGCACAGAGTGAACCGGCGATCAGAGAGGAGCAACCCTGCTTAGCTTTTTAAACGTGCGGGATGGCCAACGAGGCCAGCCCAATCCCCGTCGAACTCCAGCCAAGCGTGATCTGCAGGCTGCAGGCCCAGCACCTGCCCACTGAGCACCGTGGCGAGCTCGCTCAGGCCGGGGTTGTGCCCCAGCACCAACAAGCGTGTGATCGAGTCGTCCACCGCCGCAAGTTCATCCAATATCTGTCGGGTGCTGCACTCGTAGAGCGCTTCACTGAACTGCAGCTCAGCTGCCTCACACAGACCGCTGTCTTGCAACAAGACAAGCGTCTGTCGGGTGCGCACGCTGGCGCTGCACAGCACCAGATCGGGCGCGAAGCCCGCGGCTATCAATGCTCGACCCACCGCCTCGGGCTGCTCTCGGCCTGTGGCGGTCAATACCCGATCGAAATCCCGACCCGTGGGCGACTGACCACCCGCCTGCGCATGCCGCAACAACAGCAATTCGCGTTTTTTACTCATCCTCCCACTCCCAAACTTGTCTCGCGTATTTCTCTGACCTGATCACGCAGCGCCGCAGCCTCTTCAAACTCGAGGTTCTTGGCGTGCTCAAACATGTCGTTTTCCAGCTTATCGATGGCTTTGATGGCTTGCGCCGGCGTCAGCACCTTGATGGCCTTTTTGTCGATTTTGCGCAGCGCTGGATTGCCCTTGCTCTGGCCCAGCTCCATCACGTCGTTGATGCTTTTCTTTATCGTCTGCGGCGTGATGCCGTTTTCCAGGTTGTGCGCCTCCTGCTTGGTGCGCCGGCGCGCGGTCTCGTCCATTGCGCGCTGCATCGAGCCGGTGATGCGGTCCGCATACAATATAGCCCGTCCCGCGACATTTCGCGCCGCACGGCCCATGGTTTGGATCAAAGAGCGATCGGAGCGCAGAAAGCCCTCCTTGTCCGCGTCCAAGATCGCCACCAAAGACACCTCGGGCATGTCCAGGCCCTCGCGCAGCAGGTTAATACCCACCAACACATCGAACTCCCCCAGCCGCAGGTCGCGGATGATCTCCATGCGCTCCACCGTCTCGATGTCCGAATGCAAGTAGCGCACACGCACCCCGTGTTCCGCCAGATAATCGGTCAGGTCTTCCGACATGCGCTTGGTCAAGGTGGTGACCAGCACCCGCTCATTGAGCGCCGTGACCTTGGCAATCTCCGACAGCAGATCATCCACCTGCGTGCCCACCGGCCGCACCTCCACCACCGGATCCAACAGCCCCGTGGGCCGCACCACCTGCTCCACGACCTGGTCCGAGTGCTCCGCCTCGTACTTGCCCGGCGTGGCCGAGACGAATATCGCCTGCGGCATCAACCGTTCAAACTCATCGAAACGCAGCGGGCGGTTGTCCAGTGCCGAGGGCAGCCTAAAGCCGTAGGCGACCAGGTTCTCCTTGCGCGAGCGGTCGCCCTTGTACATGGCGCCCAGCTGCGGGATGGTGACGTGGCTCTCGTCCACGAACAACATGCCGTCCTTGGGCAGGTAATCAAACAGACACGGCGGCGGCTCGCCCGGCGCGCGGCCGGACAGGTAGCGCGAGTAGTTCTCGATGCCGCTGCAATAGCCCAGCTCGTTGATCATCTCCAAATCATAGCGGGTGCGCTGTTCCAGCCGCTGCGCCTCTACTAGCTTGTCGTTGCTGCGCAGCTGATCCAAGCGCTCCACCAACTCTTCTTTGATGTACTCGGTGGCACCGAGCAAGATATCGCGCGGGGTCACGTAATGCGTTTTGGGGTAGATGGTCAAGCGAGGCACTATCCGCAATATCTCCCCTGTCAGTGGGTCGAAATAACGCAGCGACTCAATCTCATCGTCAAACAACTCGATGCGCACCGCCTCGCGCTCGGACTCCGCCGGGTGCACGTCGATGATCTCGCCGCGCACGCGATAGGTGCCGCGCCGCAGCTCAGTGTCGTTGCGGACGTACTGCAGCTCCGCCAGCCGTCGCAGCAGCTCGCGCTGGTCCAGCGTGCCGCCGCGCGTCAAATGCAACACCATGCGGTGATAAGCCTGCGGATCACCCAGACCGTAGATCGATGAAACGGTCGCCACAATAATCGTATCGCGCCGCTCGGACATCGCCTTGGTCGCCGAGAGCCGCATCTGCTCGATGTGCTCGTTGACCGAAGCATCCTTCTCGATGAAGGTATCGGAGGCCGGCACATAGGCCTCGGGCTGGTAGTAGTCGTAGTAGGAGACAAAATACTCCACCGAATTCTCCGGAAAGAACTCCTTGAACTCCCCGTACAGCTGCCCCGCCAGCGTCTTGTTGGGCGCCAGCACCATCGCCGGCCGCTGCGTCGCCTCAATAATGTTGGCGATGGTGTAAGTCTTACCCGAGCCCGTCACCCCCAGCAACGTCTGGTAGGCAAGGCCGTCACCCACCCCTTCCAAGAGCTTGGCGATAGCTGCCGGCTGATCACCCGCCGGTTCGAACAGTTTTTTCAGCTTGAAGGGTTTAGCCATGAGGCTCCGCCGGCGTTGGCCGCAGTGAGTGAAGTGACAACCGTTCATTGTCTGCAAGACCAGCCCCAAGCTCAAGCACAAATGCGAAATCCCCCGCCAAGATACTTAGAGCACATCCACTCCCCAAAGAAATCCAAATTAATTTATACAAAGTGTTGACGGATTAGCGAAACGTCCCTATAATTCCGTTCTTCAGTTCCCTGATAGCTCAGTTGGTAGAGCAAATGACTGTTAATCATTGGGTCCCAGGTTCGAGTCCTGGTCAGGGAGCCACAAAATTC
>JAWSVD010000144.1:0-7393 GCA_033852095.1 Granulosicoccaceae bacterium
GTGAAGAGGGTGCTTTGAAAGGGCCTTCCATTATGCCGGGTGGATCGGATGAAGCGTGGCAAGCCGTTAAACCGATATTCCAAGATATATCAGCCAAGGTGGATGACGGCACACCGTGTTGCGACTACGTGGGCGAGAATGGCGCTGGACACTTTGTGAAGATGGTTCATAACGGCATTGAATACGGAGACATGCAATTGCTGTGCGAAGCCTATCAGCTGATGAAAGATGTTTTGGGCATGTCAGCCGATGAGATGCACGAGGTGTTCAAAGAGTGGAACACCACAGAGCTGGACAGCTATTTGGTTGAGATCACGCGTGATATATTGGCCTACAAAGACGAAGACGGCAGCGCGCTGGTGGACAATATTCTGGACACGGCGGGTCAAAAGGGCACCGGCAAGTGGACCGGTGTGGTTGCGCTTGATTTGGGCGTGCCGCTGACCCTGATTGCTGAGTCTGTGTTTGCGCGTTGTATTTCGGCGATGAAGGATGAGCGCGTAGAGGCGGCTAAGGTGATCAATGGTCCAGAAATAGTCTTCAACGGTGATCGAGACGCCTTCATCGAAGACCTGCGCCAGGCGGTGTTGGCTTCCAAAATCATCTCCTATGCGCAGGGTTATACCTTGATGCGTGAAGCCGCAAAGGAGTTTGGCTGGAATTTAAATTACGGCGGCATCGCGATGATGTGGCGCGGTGGTTGTATTATCCGCAGCGCGTTCTTGGGTAAGATCAAAGAGGCCTTCGATAACAACCCTGAATTGAACAATCTGTTGTTGGACGATTATTTTAAGGACACGGTTGTCAATTCGCAGCAAAGTTGGCGACGCGTGATCGTGAGCGCGATCACGTCTGGGGTGCCTGCGCCGTGTTTAACGGCTGCGCTTAACTATTTCGACGGCTATCGCGCAGAGCGTCTACCCGCCAATTTACTGCAGGCTCAACGTGATTATTTCGGCGCGCACACCTACGAGCGTCTGGACAAGCCACGGGGTGAGTTCTTCCACACCAACTGGACCGGACGTGGCGGCAATACCAGCTCCTCTACTTACAATGTTTAGGAGCTAGCCGTTGCATCTTTCTGCTTGGCATTGAGCGCCAAGCAGCTGTTGCAGGCTCTGAGAGGATCAAGCGCAAGCAGCGCTTGGTCCTCTCTGTCGTTGGGGCTTAGAGAAGTCTTGGCCTAGGGCGTGGGTGTTGTCAGGGTGGGAAAGCCAGCAAAGACCCCTGTGTCGGCGGTGGTGCGCCAGTTGTGCAGGATGTAGCTCGCGTCCAGCGGGTTGCAGTAGGGGAAGCCGAGGTTGGCGTGGCCACTAAAGCCGGTGCCCGCGTTGACGCTGTTCTGCATGGCCAGCTGCACATCGGCGTTGCTGGCCAGGTCGAAGTCAACCCACACCACGGTGTCCTGCCCCACGGTGCTTGCGATTACACCCGGTCCGGGGTCGAGTTCGCCAGTGGCGTCTATCCAGAAATACTTGCCGCAGTTGAGGTTCGTCCACCAGCCTTCAACGCGGTCTCTGTGGCCACCTGCAAGTGCTTCGACTTCTGCCGTCACAGCGGCGCGTGCGTCGCTGTTGAGCGCAACGAATGACGGGTAGTTACTGTCGGCGGGCGCTGTTAGGGTTTGACCTGGTGCTGTTAGTCGTAGTTTTCGCAAGGTGCTGACATCATCCCCGGGCAGAGCCGCGCGTACCTCGGCAAGTAGCACCGGTTTGGTGGGGTCAAGCGGGGTGATCGTCAAGTGCGCCGGGTAGGTGTTCGCCGCCGCCGGTGGAGCATAGGCGCCATTGAGATGGAGGTAGATGGGCGTTGTGGCGCCACGCTCCGCGTGGATGGCGCGCAGGGTGTCAGGGTTGTCACGCAGCTCGTCTCCACCATACCAAACGGTGGCGGCGCCGGAGCCGGGCGCCAGCCACAGGTAGAGGTCGCCGGCCTGGGTGGCGAGCTTGGCGCCGGCGTTGATGGTCACGAAAGTGCTGTCAGAGGCGCAGCCGTCAGTCAGTATGGCTGTGTCAGCCTGGATGATCGGTGCGGGTGGCGACTGGCTGTAATCAAAAGTCGTCGGCGCATTCATGGCACCGGTGTAGTCAATCCAGGTGTCCACGGCCATGCCGTAGGCGGTGGTGTCGGTGCAGTTGCCGAACAGAGTGGATACGCCACCACCGCTGCCTCCGCCGTTGCCCGCTACACCGCCAGATCCAGATCCAGATCCAGATCCAGAGCCTGCGCCTCCGGTGCCCCCTTGGGCTGCGGCACTGGATGATGTGTTGGAGTCACAACCCGTTGCCGTGGCCAGTAGCAGTGAGACAGCAAGGCTCGAAATAATCGCTTTCATAAGCATCCCTTTGTATTTAATGGCGACGCAGCGTCGAGTTCTCCACGCTTCGCGCGACCCACGGTGTTGATTAGGCTTGTGGGGAATACTGTAGGGCCCGGGTGTGGCGCTGACTACTGGCGTGTACGACAGGTGGTGCGTATTCGAGTTGGATTTGACGATTGCTTCACACTGTAGCGAAGGTATCTGAATTGCCCTACTGCAAACGTTTCACCCCACGTGTCTGTGGCGTTCTTTCTGGGCTGCAGTCGTTTGTTGTTTTTATCAATAAATCCTGAGTGATTTTGGCTGAGCAGTGTGCCGTAATTGTCTTGTCCGGCTGGCGCGGCAGATATCAGCGCTAGCGTATCCAGTTGAAAGCAAGTCGGAGGCCTCGGTATAAGCGGAGAGGCGCCACGCAATATTTGGCAATTTTATCGGCACCCAGTGGCTAGAGCGCAGGGTTGATTACTTGTTCCGCGCCCGGTGCGCGGCTGCTTTGGCGCGGTTGCCGCACACCGCCATGGTGCACCAGCGCCGGCGTTGGTTCTTGGAGGTGTCGAGAAACCACAGCGGGCAGGTGTGGCCCTCGCACTGTTTGACCCGTGCCAGCGAAGCGCTGCACAGCAGCTCCAGCATGGGCAGGGCGAGGCAGGTGAGCAGTTGTTCGGGTTGTTGCCAGTCTCGTCGCCAAACCAAGGCGGGGTTGCCGTCTTTGTCTGTTCCCGCCTGAGGGTGCTGGCGGTCTTCGCGCAGCAGCTCGTTCAGGGGCTGCAGCTCATGCAATGCCTGGGCGTCGAGTTGCTGACCCGCGTAACGCATGACTAGATCCCTGAATGTCTCCCGCAGCTGGCGCGCTTGTGCGGCTATTTTGTCGAGTTCGGTGGCGCCGTGCTGCGCCGTCAGCCTCTTAACTTCGGCGCTGTCCAGTAGCTCCGCCGCCAGCAGCCAATCCAGCAAGTCTTTGCCGTTGCCCAGCCACTCGATCACCTCGCCCCAGGGGGCGCAGACGCTGTTGAGCAGGTCGAGGGCGAGCTGTTCGCCGACGAAAAAGGGCGCTGGGCGCGCTGGCTTGTTGTCTGAAGTATCCATCTCGGATCAATGTAACCACTAAAAAACTGTTTGACAAGTTATGCTGCTTAAGTAACCATTGAAAATGAGTAACAAAGGTTATTTTAATTGTGGCCAAGTGGTACAGGCTCAATTCGGGCAGTTGCGGTGGCCGCAAATTTCAATGTTCAACTAAAGGAAGAAAGAATCATGGCTAAATTGCTCTATATCGTTGCTTCGCCAAGGGCCGAAGCGTCCCAATCCAAGCAGGTGGCGGATGCTTATGTTGCCGAGCGCCGACGTGCGGACCCTGCGCTCCACGTCGAAGTGCTGGACTTGTGGCGGGCGAATCTGCCCGAATTTGACGGCGACAAGGCGGCCGCCAAAATGACCTTCTTTGGTGTAGGGGAGATGGACGGCGCGCAGCGCACAGCGTGGGATCAGGTGGTGGAGGTCACTCGCACCTTCAGCGAGGCGGACGAATACGTCTTTGCCGTGCCCATGTGGAATGGCGGCATTCCCTACAAGCTAAAACACTACATTGACATCATCACTCAGCCGGGCTTGCTGTTTGGCTTCGATCCGGAGCAGGGGTATTTCGGTTTATTGAAAAACAAAAAGGCAACGGTGGTTTATACCGCTGGCGTGTTCGCCCCAGGGGTAGAGGCCAAGTACGGTGCTGACTTCCAGTCCACGTATTTGGAATGGTGGTTTAATTTAGTGGGGATAGAAGAGGTCAATGCGGTTCGCTTTCAGCCGTCTCTGTTGACGGCGGACCCAGTTGCTGCTCAGCAAGTGGCGGTTGATGCGGCGCTTGGCCTGGCCACGGCAGCTCAATAGGCATTTAAAGAGGGCGGGGCCAGAGTCGCGATAAAGGCGTTTATTGTGGCTCAGGGTTTTAAGGTGGCTGTCACTGGGCGGCCACCTTCGTCTCTTGGTCTGTCTGCTGTCAGTGCTCTGTCTGCTTTGCTCTCAGTGGAGGCTATGTCAATCAAGTGCTCTGTTGATAGTGTTCGATAGCCTGTTCCAAAAACCCTCGGCAGCCCTTGTCCGCAATGTCCTCTACGCGACTCAGTTTCAGGTGCCTTCTTTTCTTGCCGCAGCCCTCGAGCTCATGAGCGGGGTCAGCCAGATCGGCACCCGCTGTAAATTCCAGAGTCACGTGCTCTGCGTAGCCGTAAAAGCCGCCTATGCGGGTTTTTGGCTTGTCCTCAATCAGTTCGATGACCGTGCCACCGTACATCGATTTCATGCTCGCTTTGGGGGCCACTTCTGTCAGTATTTCAAGCAGCTGATGCGTGATCTTCGAAGCGGTTTTGTTGTCCATGTTACTCGCTGCTGCTGACCGGTGAAGCGATCTCGACCAAGCAGCCATTGATGTCGCGCACATAGGAAACCGCCTGGCCCCAGGGCTTTTGCGCTGGCTTGCTTATGGGTGTGCAGCCTTCGTCAACGGCGCGAGAATAGGCCGATTCGACGTCGTCGCACACCAGGCAAATCTCCCAGCCGGCGGCGAGGGATTCTGCTCTGTTCGGCCGGATCGCCAAGCCGCTCATCTCAGCCGTTTCATCGCCGGCGAAGGCGAGCGCAGTGTTGCCTGTCTCCATTTCGGCGTAGAGATTGCTCTCGTGGATGAACCGGCGTTTAAGGTCGAAGGCTCTTTCGTAAAAGGCCACGGTGTCGGGCACATTGGCCACGTAAATTATTGTATATCCAAGTTTCATGCGTCGATGCTAGGCCCTTGCATAGTTGTTGTCTTGAATAAATCGGACGCCATCAGCTGAGGACGCCAGGCTGCGAAAGCCCATCGGGCAGCTTGGATGGGCTGAAACTGCCAAAGCGTTTAAACGAGCGACTGAGGTGGGCGTGGTCTGTGTAACCTGCCTCAAGTGCTGCGGTGGTGATCGGCATGTTTTGGTTGCTGATGAGGGAGAGCGCGCGGTGAAACTGGACGAGCTGTCCGTATGTTTTGACAGACAGACCGACAGCCATCTGGAACATTCGATTGAGGTGGCGTGAGGAGCAGCCAACCAGTTCAGCGAGGTTTTCGATGCGCAGTCGCCCTGCGCTGAGATGGACTAAATCCAAGGCCTCCATCAGCTTTTCATTGATTTGATATGCCTGCGAAAATGCGCTGCACTGTTCTACGGCCGACGCAAGAGCCGTCTCTGATAAGCCGCCCCTGTGGAGCTTGGCGAGTGTCGGCATCACGGCGAGGGCCTCCTCTTGTCGCAACACCTTGTCTGCGGCGTCTGTGATGTCCTTGCCCCACAACAGGCTGCCATGGCAGGGCCGCAGGCGGACGCCGAGCCAGCTGTCTCCAGGCTTGTATAATACGGTGTAGGCGCGGGTAGCCGGCCCCGTGATGATCGGCACCGGAGGCGTGGTGCTGTGAATATTAAAGCGCAAGATGACATCGCAGCGGCCGTCCGGCAGAACGATGCTCTCGCCAGTGTCCAGCGCTGTGAAAGACCAATAGGCCTCCACATTGCGCGAAGCCTTGCTTGAATTCAAGTTGGGGCTGACGGCTGTCTCTTGGTATCCGAGCGGTATGATCATTTGGTGTATTGCGCGGTGGCTTGAGTGGAATGAGTTAAGTGAAAAGCACGCCTAATTGCAAGTGGCTGTTCGCGCAAAATTCGCGTGCCGTCTGATAGAGCCACAATGATGGTACTTCGGATTTGATTCCGGCCCCACAAGAACGACAGCGAGGCATTGATGCATGCTTGCCTGGACGCGGTGATGGTCAGTTCAGGCCGCCGTCATCGTATTCGCTTTTATCCTTAGTAAATGAAGGATCTGGTGCGCCAAAGTTGCAAATAGGGCCATAGGGGTAATCTTCTGTGTAGTAATAACCGTAGTTGCCGTAGGCGTCGACCATGCCGTTGCATTCATCCAAGTCCCCGTGTCCCTCAAGGTAATACCAGTCCTCGACGAAAAGGCCGCGCGGGTGTGTGGCGATAGGCGGGAAGGGGTCGCTCGATCCCTGGGGTGCTGCGCGTTCTGAGGTGTGTGTGATCCAGCTTGATATAGCTTTGCGCCGCGTATTGGTCTCTGCGTCGTAGAAGTAGTGCCCGTAGATGGGGAAACCATCCGCTGCAAAGCCGATCACGGGTGATCCACTGGCGTCGACGTCTGCTGAGTCCAGCCCGAGGCTTGCTGCCTGGTTGACATTTGACAGGCCGTCGTTGTCGCCGTGGTAGTGGTATCTGCCGCTGAAGGCGTGGCCGGTGTATTCGTCCAGGGTCACGTAGTCAGGGTTGGCGGCGGGGATCGCGTACCAATCTGCGAACAAGCCGCACTGCTCGCGTGTGCCCAAATTGATTTGCAGCGGGGTGGTGAATTCTGTGTTGAAACAGAAGGCTGAATCCATGTCCAGATCCACGCCGTTGAGGAGAATGCCGTTGAGCGTGATGCTGCCACCCACTTTTTGCACGTAGCTCGCGGTGGCCGTTTTGGTCGGGTGTCTGGGCACGCTTAAAACGTAGTTCAGCGTATTGGGCCCAACGCGCGTGGCGAAGTCATTGCCGGTCGAGGTGTTCGCGCCAATGTCATGGTTCGGGATGTTGTTGCTGCTAAAACTGCAGAAATTTTCGTCGGCGGTGATGACCAGTGTGTTGTCGTAGTGCACGCTCTGTTGTATGTCCAAAACGGTCGCGTGATAGGCGCCGACATAGGCCGCGCAGTCAGGGTCTCGGTTGCTCAGCTTGAGATAAGAAATGTCGCCCTGCGAATTGGGGCTTAGGGAGTTGGGGGGTGGTTCAGCGGGCCAGAGCGATTGCTCAGTGCCACCGTTTGAACTGCTGTCTCCATCACAGGCCACGAGCAATAACAGCGCGATTGCGCCCAGGGGTAGGGTGTTGTGCATCATTTTCGCGCTCGTTCAATTTTGCCGTGTGTTAGCGGACGCCAACCGTTATTAGGTCTCTCAGTAGCCTATAAAAGCAGGTTTCATGCACGTCTTGCCCGGCCTCTATCTAACCAGCCCGTTCAAAAACGACTGCCTACTGCGAGCGCGCTGGATTTGGC
>JAWSVD010000144.1:7414-8813 GCA_033852095.1 Granulosicoccaceae bacterium
GCACCTGTTCTTGAACGGGCTTCTAAGCGCTCCAAATAACTGGCTTCTACGTCAAGCCATCGGCTCGATATCAAAAGCAGGGCCCATGGCTGCGATCATCTCCGCGGCGGCCTGCAGCTGATCGGCCTTGTCTTGTCCCTTGCAGACAGTGCCGTCGATCAGCAGTTTGGCCAGCCCGTGCACAGAAGACCAGGCAAGCAGCTCCTGTGGGCTCAGGCTGTCCGGATCTTTGTCGTGCAATGTGCCGGCGAAACCTCCCTGCAAGTGGCTGCTGAGCTGGCGTGAGGCGGCGATGTAGTGCTCGTCCCCTGTGTAGATAGTCTCCTCGCGCCACATGGCCCTGAAGAAGGCGGGTTTTGTCAGGGCGAAATCTATGTACGCCAGGCCCACGGCCGCGAAGAGGTCTGTGTTATCGGCCGTTGCCCGCCGGTTGGCGGCCACCAGCGCATCGGACAGCTGGGTCAGCGCGCGGGTGGCGAAAGCAGTGAGCAGCGAGCGCTTGTCACTGTAGTGCCTGAAAGCTGAGGAGGGTGAGACGCCGACGCGTTTGGCGCAGGCGCGCAGCGTGACCGCTTCTAGCCCAAATTGGCTAGCGATCTCGTCCACGGCTTCGAGCAGGGATTCCGCCAGATTGCCGTGGTGATAGCTCTTTTTTTCTTTGTTCATGGTCCAATTGTACGGAATGAATGTTAACAGTGTTCACTTATTTTCCGTCAGCCCTTGAAATGTGCTGAGAAGGCGCCTATATTGAATGTTAACAGTGATCACATTGAGCGAGACGGCGGCCTGATACAGGAGCGGATCACTGGGCAGTCGCAGGCAATCTCTCGCATTTAAGCAAAGGAAATAACTATGTGGTGCTCAAGTGGTGAAGCAAGTAGCCAAAACGGTCAGCAGGCTCGTTCGTGGTGCTCTGATGCCGGACGCAAAGGAAAATGGCGTGGCCTAAACCTGGTGGTGATGATTCTCGGTTTTGTCTTCTTTTGGCCGGTGGGGCTCGCGATTGTTTTCTGGATTGGTAGCGGGCGCAGTGTGCATGAGATACCGGCTGCAGCGCGGGAGCTCTGGGATCACTTTTTTGAGAGCCAGGCAGAGACTAAATCCGGCGCTTCGGGCAACAGCGTGTTCAACGACTTCCAGCAAACGCAATACGACCGCATCAGTGAGATCAAAGAAGAGATCAAATCTCGCGCCAAACGCTTCAGTGATTTTCGCGGCAATGCGCAGCGACGCGCCGACGAGGAAGAGTTCAAGCGGTTTATGGACGACGTGCCGAGCAGTGCTGACAAGCCCTCATAACAAGGTGGCGGTCCCAGTGTCGGCGATTAGCTCTACTTACATGGCTGTTGTCTCGCTCTACGGGGCGAGGCAGCTGGCATTGTCGACAGGCCTGTGAGCC
>JAWSVD010000611.1:0-1175 GCA_033852095.1 Granulosicoccaceae bacterium
ACCGATACGAGCAGTGGAAAACCGCCGCTTAAAAACCCCAAGCAGTGTTGAGCCAGGCCCCAAGCACATCACTTGGGGCTTTTTTATTGCCCACCAAAACCGCAGACACGTGTATGCGCGCACCCTAACCAAACGGTTCAAGCACCAGACAAATACCTACGTTGAAATTTCACGGCGTCAACCGACGAGCAAAAACACACGCACACAAAAAAGCCCTCGCCGCGAAGCGAGGGCCTTTTCACACCCGAAGGTATGTCAGCTAAATTGCTGTCTCAAAAAGAGATCAGAATGTTTTGCTGAGCAGTACGCGGTAGTCCATCTTGTCATTTGCATCAGTTGCATCTTCGGTGTAGCTGTTGATGCGAAAGTTGATAGACATGTCGCTGGCCAGTGCTTTAGTGGCTTCAACACGGATCTTAGAAGCAACAGCATCACCGTCGTCAGAGTGGCTGTACATCTTGCCTGCAAAGCTCCAATCGCCAGTGGCGTAAGAAGCAGTCGCACCGATTACCTGACCTTCAGCTTCAGCCGCGTTAGCGCCGTCGGTGAAAGACTCAAGAGAAATGCCCAAGCCCAAACCGCTGTCCATAGAGTAAGAAGCACCCAGAGCAGTGCGAGACTCGTCGCCGTGGCTGAACATACCAGCACCCAAAGTCAGGCCATTGTCCATGCCGTAATCAGCACCAATGCTGAATGCTGCGTCGTCGTCACCAGTGTTACCAGCGAGCTTCAAAGAAGCTTTCATGTTAACAGCGCCGAAAGAGTTGCTGTAAGCGATGCCTTCGTTGTTGCCTGGATCTTTGTCGTACAGATCGCCACCTTTCAGGCCCTTGCCGTAGCCAGAACCAACATCACCCAGTGACAAATCACCGAAATCGCCTTTAACGCCGACTTTGACTGAATCGCTGACAACACCCTGTGCAACATTTCCGCCAACACCATCTTCAGCTTCAAGCTGGACGTTTCCGTATCCAGTCAGACCACTGTTCAACTCAGTGTCAGCTGCGAAGTTGATACGAACATCGCCGCGGCTAAGAGTCAGTTCAGAATCGTCAGTGTCATCACCGGCAACCTGGATCTGAACAACACCAGATACAGTGAGGTTAGATTCAGCAGTAGCTGTGAAAGGAACTGCCAGAGCAGCAACTGATATAGCGATAAGAGTCTTTTTCATT
>JAWSVD010000145.1:0-7467 GCA_033852095.1 Granulosicoccaceae bacterium
CGCATGGAGAAATACCTGGGCGTGGTGCCCGGCTCAGTCACGCCACTGGCCGTGATCAACGACCGCGATGGCAAGGTGCAAGTGATCATCGAAAGCGCCCTGCTACAACAAGAATGGATCTACCTGCACCCCTGCCGCAATACCCACACGACGTATATGCGGACTGCGGACCTGCAAATTGCCCTACAAGCATGGGACCACGAACCCTTGCTGCTCGACTTTTAGCGCCTTAACAGCTCGGTTTGCAGCCCTGGCCGAGCCACTCAGGGCAAAGGCACGTGCAGCACGAACTTGAACAAGGCATAGAAAGCCACAACGGTCATAAAACCAGAACCACAATAGATGGCCAATGATCTGGGAGACCATCGGTCGTGCATGGCCGCCACAAGCCCAGCGCCAAAGGCGACGACACTGGCGCCCAAGAACCCAATTGCCGGGATAAGAAAACAAGCCCCCAGCAATGAGAGCACGATCAATATTCGCCGCCACCAAGTGCCCTCGGCAAAGCCTTCGTCGCGCGCATGACCTGACAAGAACCACTGCACGCAGGCAAACCCTGCCGCCACAATCAGAATAATCGCCACAGCTTGCGGGAAGACCTTGGAGTCTACGTCCGTGTAACTGCGGGTGTCATACAGTGTCACCAGACCCGCCAGCACAAAAAACAGCGAGACCAGCAAAGAGCCGATGCGTTTCTCCTTCACCTGGCTCATGCCTCTCTCTCCAGTTTTGCGTTCTTGCGCGCGATATACGCCGGAAAAATCAGCGTGATCAAGGTGAAGACAATGATCGCTTGCGAGATCGGGCGGCCAAAAAACATGCCGAACAAATTGTGTGTTGCCGCGCCTATGGTCCAGCTCTGCACAAAACCTTGCTCGGCAATAGGCCCCAGTATAAGCCCGAGTACAATCGGTGAGGCGGCATAACCAAAGCGCGACACCACCCAGCCAAACACACCGAGACAAATCATGATCACCACGTCCGACACGCTGTTGCGAATAGCAAAGGTACCGATCACCGTCATAAAACCCACGGTGGGCACCAGCACCGCTTTGGATATGGTGACGATTGACTTATAGGCGTAGCGACCGATCAGCAGCCCGGCGGGCAACATCAACGCGGTGGCGATGATCAGCCCGTAGATAAAGGTATAAACGATCGAGCCACCGGACTCGAACAGCGCCGGACCGGTGCGCACCCCTTGCACCATGAGCGCGCCGAGTATCACCGCATCGGGGGGAGTGCCTGGGATGCCCAGCACCAGCGTGGGTATAAAGCCCCCACCCACGGTTGCGTTATTAGCCGACTCCGTGGCGATGATCCCGTCTGGCTCACCCTCGCCGAAACGCTGCTCTGGCCGCGCGGTGCGCTTGGCCTCTGAGTAGGCCACCAAACCCGCCACCGAACCCCCGGCACCCGGCAAGATGCCCACGACCGTACCAATCACCGACGAACGAATCAGGTTGAACTTAGAGCCCAGCGCCAAGCGAGCGGCGTCGCCAATGCGCACAGCCTTGGCATCGTCTTTTACCTTGAGATGCCTATCCGGCGTGGCGACCAAATCGATCAGCACGGGGATACAGTACAAGCCGATCAGCGCCCCGACCACCCCAAAGCCACCGATCATGACTTGGCTGCCGAAGGTCAGGCGAATATCTGCGGAGATCTCCGCCACACCCACCGTGGACAGCACCATACCAAATGCGCCACCGGCCAAGCCCTTGGCCAAATTGCCGTTAGACAAGGACGCAATCAGCGACAGCCCAAACACCGACAGCCAAAAGTACTCAATAGGGCCGAAAGCCAAGGCCACTTTGGACAAGGGCGGGGCGAGAAACAACAGTGCCAGTGCCCCCACCATGCCGCCAAAGACCGAGGCGAAACAAGCGAGTGCAACCGCGAGATCCCCCTCGCCGCGCTTGGCCATGGGGTAGCCATCAAAGGTGGTTGCAATGGCCGAGGGCGTGCCCGGTGTGTTGAGCAAGATGGCGGCGTAGGCACCGCCATAGATTGCCCCGGTATAGATAGCACCCAACAAGATCAGCGCGGACGCGGGCTCCATGCTGAAGGTGATGGGCACCAGCACGGCCACCGCCATGGTCGCGGTCAGCCCTGGGATGGAACCGATGACTGTACCGGCCACCACACCGAACAACGCCAGCGCAAAATTGAACGGCGTCAACGCCGATAGAAAATGACTGAAATCCATGAACAATCCCTGAGGTACTGCAAACACGCAAAAAGCACGGCTCGAAATCCAGAGCGGGAGCGCCTGGCTGTGGCCAGAGCGCCCCCGCCCCCAGCCTCTTCATTTACAGAGGCATTGCGCTACTCCATCCCCGCGCTATTTGATCAACCCAGCAGCCCGCGCGTCCTTCAGATACTCTGCAACACGTCCCTCCATGAACTCGTCCATGCCGGCCGCATCCACGTCCAACATCGCAAAACCGCCGTCCAACATCTGCTGGCGGAACTCGGGGTCTTGGTTGATCTGGCCAATCATGTCGGACCACATCTGCTTAGTCTCCGCACTGGCCGTATTCGGCAGCGCAATGCCTCGGTAGGCACCGCCGACAATGTCGTAGCCCAGCTCTTTGAAGGTAGGCACCTCAGGGAACAGAGGGTGCCGCTCTTCCATGGCGACAGCCAGCATGCGCACGGCCTCACCTTGTTTGGCACCGACAGTTGTATAACCCCACTCCGCCTTGACCTGCTTGCCGAGCAGCGCAATCACCGCCGCACCGGTGCCTTTAAATGGCACGTAGGTGGTTTTCGCCTCGATCATTTTGTCGAATTTGATCTGCGCGAGGTGATTTGCACTGGCCTTGCCCGAGCCCGAAAAGACCACTTGCCCTGGGTTCGCTTTGGCGTCATCCACCAAGTCTGCGAGAGTCTGGTACGGGCTGTCCGCCGTCACGACTATCGCGTCTGGCGTGTAATGGAACATGTAGAAGGTATTGATGTCTTCGGTGGTGAAACCGACGTTCTTCTGTGCGGGCTTGATAATGATGTGCGGAAGATTGACCCCCATGATCGTCTGACCATTGGCGTTCAATCCGTTGAGTGAAGCCCAGCCAACGGCTCCGCCGCCGCCCGGCTTGTAGCTAATGACCAAATCTTGATCAAAGTGCTTTTTAAAATAGGGCTGTTGAAAACGGGCAGAAACATCTGACTCTCCACCCGGCCCAAAGGGAATTATGTACTCGACTGAGCCATCCAGGGCCGCGCTCGCCCCTGAGGCAGTCGCTAAAACAAGCGCAAGAGCAACGGCTGTCTTCTTTAACATCGTGTGAAGCATGGTACTTCCTCCCAGTGAAACACTCATAGAAATTGCGTTAATCAGGTGTAGATCGCGTGCAGATCTGGCGTTCTCACATCAAAACTGCAGCGCCTGTGCGGTCACAACAACCGACGCATACCCAGTGCAGGCAGATCCATTGAAAACAATCACAACACAGCAAGCGGCAATAAAATGCACTTTGGCGAGACTGCCCGTCACTGCTCTAAAACTCAGCCCGAAAGCCGCTGCGCTCGCCCGTCGTCAGTACCAACAAGGCCTCGTCAAGCTGGTTCCAGCCTCAGAACTAAGCCCATATCCTATTGATATAGAGATCTTAACGGGACAGCACTGTAATACCGCAGTCGCCAGCCTCTAAACAATGCACCCAGCACCTCATGCAGCGCCATCGCCTAGATTATGATCGAACGATAATTTTTGTCGAACCATATAAATTTAACAATATGTAAAATATTTCTTTAAGAGTAGTATCGGAAGCACCGGCAAAGACAAACACGAAGCTCGGGCTGCCGGAGGGAGAATCACATGAGTATCGCCTTACTAAAATCACTGATTGCTGTAGCCGAAGACGGCAGCTTTAGCGCCGCTGCAGATCGTGTGTGCGTATCCCAGGCGGCCGTGGGTCAACAGATGCGACGTCTGGAGGCTCAGTTCAACGTGGTGCTTTTCGACCGCAGCCAGAAAACACCCCAGCTCAATCAACTCGGCAAAGCACTGGTACCGAAAGCGGTCAATCTGGTGCGGGCCTACGAAACCATCTTCGATGATTTGATCGGCGATGCCCGCTTGATCGGAGATCTAAATCTCGGCGCCGTGCCCTCCACCATTCGCGGCCTCATCCCCAAATCCATCAAACGGCTTGTCACCGATTGCCCCGACCTGCACATTCGTGTGGTGCCCGAATTATCGGGTGAATTGCTGGCGCAGGTGGAGCGCGGCGCACTCGACGCGGCGGTACTCAGTAAACCTGCACATATCACAAAAAACCTGAATTGGATCCCCTTTGTCGATGAAGAGCTGGTGCTGCTGACCTCGCCGGAAGTCAGCGAAAACGACCCGCTCAAAATCATGAAAGACATGCCCTATATCCGCCACACCCGCCGTGCAGTGGTCGGCATATTGGTCGAAGAGTGGTTGGAGCAGAACAAGATCAGCGTGCGGGATTCCATGGAGATGGGCTCACTAGAGACCATCGCCAGCATGATCTCGCACAACCTCGGGGTCTCCGTGGTGCCCAACATCTGTGTGCCCGACCCTATATTCGCTTCGCTGCGAAAAATATCCCTAGGGCCTACCACCACATCGCGCACCCTGGGCATTCTCACCCGAGCGGATTGCTCCAAAATACTGCTGATCGATCGATTGCTGGAAAAAATCACAGAGACCATAGATCTGCACGAAGCCGCCACCCCCGAATAAACCAGCGCTTTAGTTCAAATTAAAAATCTTTGATTTGCAATTGGGTCCTGTTTCACCAAAACTCATGACCCTTCTAGGTTTCGGTAACTCAAGTGTCTTCATTCAGCGCTGCACAACACTCTGCATTGGCCCGCATCAAGTCCATTCTAGGCCCCTCAGGGTGGCGAGAGCCCGCTGCCGATGATGCGCATTTTGACGATCCAAGAGGCAACTTAAAAGGCCAGGCGATGCTGATCGCCCTGCCCGACTCCACCGAGCAGGTCGCTGCCGTGGTCAGCTGTTGCAGCGATGAAAAAATTGGCCTCGTGCCCTACAGTGGCGGCACTGGGGTTGTGGCCGGGCAGCTGTCTATCCACAGTGATGCCGTGATCGTGCTGTCGCTCAAACGCATGAACCGCGTGCGCAAGTTCCTGCCAGAAGATGCAGCAGTAGTGGTGGAAGCGGGCTGCATATTGCAGTCGATCCACGACTACGCCGCAGCGCAAGACATGATGTTCCCGCTCAGTATGGGGTCTAAGGGCAGTTGCTGCATCGGTGGCAACCTCGCCACCAACGCCGGTGGAATCCAGGTACTGCGCCACGGCAACGCGCGCGACCTCTGCCTCGGCATCGAGGCCGTGCTGCCCGATGGCTCCGTGCTGCACGAGCTCAGCCCGCTGCGGAAAAACAACACAGGTTATGATCTGCGGCATTTGCTGATAGGCAGTGAAGGCACCTTAGGGGTAATCACCGCTGCAACCCTGACACTCAAACCCGTAGAAGCTGAATCCGCCGTGTGCTTCTGCGCACTCAACAGCCCAAAACAAGCGGTTGAACTGCTGCACAAGCTGCGACAGCAACTGGGCGAGAACATCTCGGCCATTGAATTGATGTGTGGCTTAGGACTGTCACTGGTCACACATCACTTCAGCGATCTGCGCTCGCCCTTCAGCCAAGAATACCCCTGGTATCTGTTGATCGAAGTGGCCAGCCAAATTGGGGTAGCCGAGCAGCTTGAACAAGCCCTTGGCGAACACCTAGAGCAAGCACTCATCGTGGACGCCGTGGTGGCGACTTCACAGAGCCAGGCGGGAGCCCTTTGGTCACTGCGCGAGAACACCCCCGAGAGCAACCGCTTGGCCGGGGCCATTTGCAGCAGTGACACCTCGGTCCCTATCAGTCAGATCGACGCCTTCATCCAGCACACCCTCGAAGCCATGCACGGCATAGACCCCGGCCTGCGCACCAACAGCTACGGCCACATTGGCGACGGCAACATACACCACAACGTCTTCCCCCCCGCAGGCATCAGCAAGCAGCAATACCTCGCGGACATGCCCGGTGCAGTCGAGGCCGTGCGCATGGCCATCAACGAGAGCACCCACCGCTGCGACGGGGCCATCAGCGCCGAGCACGGCATTGGCCGCCTCAAAAGCAAAGACATACAGCAGTATCTGAGCCCTGAGAAGCTCGCGGTGATGAAGGCGATCAAGCAGGCGATAGACCCGCTCAACATCATGAACCCGGGTGCCCTGCTCTAAAAAACACCACTAACACAAGCCCGCGATCAAGCCGCGGACAAGGCACACCATTCAAGCGCTGCAGGACAGCGCTGCAAGCAGCGCTTGAAATACCTGGGTTGAAGGCGTGTCATGGCGCCAGATTAACGAGGTGTGCAAATGACCGCAGCTGCCTGCCATGGGCTGCAATTCGATGTCATCGAGTGAGCGACGGGTGTTCAGGGCGCTCTCGGGCGCAACAGCAAAGCCAAGCCCTGCCCCCACGCAGCCCAAGATAGTGTCCAGATCGCCGAAACACCGTATCGGCGTATCAGCCTTGCCCTCCGCTTTCAGCCAGTCCTCAGCTGCAGAGCGGTAACTGCAACCGGTATCAAAAGCCAAAAAGGTGTGGCCCCCTTCTCCTGAAGCATGGCGCACAATCATCAGCCGCTCCTCTGATACTTGCTGTGCAGAAAAGCGGTTTTTATCCACGGGGCCCACCACCATGGCTGCGTCCAGTTCCCGCGCCCACACCCGGCGCGTCAACTCGCCAGTTGTCCCTGTGAATAGATTCACTTCCGCCTTAGGCGCCAGCGCCATCAGCTGACGAAGCACACTGGGCAATCGGCTGCCGGCCATGGTCTCGTACACCCCCAAGCGTAGCAGCGCGGCCTCACCGGCCGCATCCCGCAGCTCTGCACGTGCGTGGCTCACCCTGGTCAGAATGTCCCGCGCATGCGGCTGCAGGCGCTCGCCGAGGGGGGTCAGCTTAGCCCCACCCCGCCCACGCTCGAACAAAGAGCCACCCAGGTCTTGCTCCAGCTTACGCACCCGCGCGGTGATATTTGACTGAACGGAGTTAAGCCGCTCACCCGCGGCTGAAAAACTGCCCGTGTCGGCAACGGCGAGAAAGGTCTGCAGTAGATTAATTTCCATCTATCTATATTAGTGATATGAATTTCCATTATCAATCACTATTAATGGCAGTACCGATCGCGCACAATAACCTCACACGAGCTGCCGCAAGACCGACAGCCCGAACAATGACCGCTATCCACAGCCCCGCATGCGAAGCAATACTACAGACGCGACAAAGGAAACACCGATGACCAACGCTCTTCTCTTTTCCCTGATGCTAGTGGCAGGTTTCGGCATCCCGATCATGGCCGCAATGAACGCAAACGTGGGCGTACAACTGAGCAGCGCCATGGCTGCCGTGGTCGTGCTCTGTGCGGTGGCGCTGGGCAGTGCAGCGCTGTTATTGGCCGTCGG
>JAWSVD010000146.1:0-19979 GCA_033852095.1 Granulosicoccaceae bacterium
GACGCAACAACGGGCTGGCCGCAGGGCGATGCCGTGGCCTTTCTCGATCACAGCGGCGAGAAACACGGAGTGGATGGCGCGGTGATCGACGCTGCGGGTAACTTCTGCTGTGCACTTTGGGGGGCTCACCGGGTGGAGCTCTACGCGCCCAGCGGCGAACTGCTCAGCAAAGTGGCGCTACCCGCGCACTACCCCACCTGTCCGGCGTTCATCGGCGAATCCTTCGACCGCCTCGCGATCACTTCCGCCTGGACAAACCTCGGCGATAAGGCGCAGAGTATGCCCGCCGAGGGTGCCACCTACGTGATCGACGGCTGGGCGCAGGGCCTGCCAGAGCCCGCTGTTTTGCTTTGATTTTCAAACTTGGGTGGCATCTGTAACCCGCTGCTGAGCGCGGCGGCATCGTTGATGCGATTCGCTGCGCTCAGCAGCATCCTACGTCGGTGATTCGGTCGGTGTTTCGCAGGGTGCCGATGAGCTTGCGAATCGCACCGAGCGGCATGTGGGTGTAGCGGTATTTGGGCGGCATTATTGATGCGATTCGCTGCGCTTATCAGCATCCTACGCCGGTTATTCGGTCGGTGTTTCGTAGGGAGTCGATGAGCTTGCGAATCGCACCGATTGGCGAGTAGGTGTTGCGGTATTCGGGCTGCATCATTGATGCGATTCGCTGCGCTTATCAGCATCCTACGTCGGTGATTCGGTCGGTGTTTCGCAGGGTGCCGATGAGCTTGCGAATCACACCGAGCGGCATGTGGGTGTAGCGGTATTGGGGCGGTATCATTGATGCGACTCGCTCAGACGTTCTCTGACGTATAGAGATCGAAGTCCAGCACCACACTTTGTGTGCCTGCTTCGGGCCCGGCCTTTTTTGCTTTGATCATCGTGGCGATGGCTTCGCGGGCGAAGGCCTCCATGGGGTGTGAAATCACCAAGGTCATCAGGCCGTCGATCAAGGCGGTGCGCGTGGCCTCGAATAACTCGTAGCCGACCACCACAAAATCATCCCGCCGTGGTACCTCCCGCAGCGCCGCCAGCACGCCCATGATGCCGCCCCCTGAAACATAGATGCCCGATAAGTCTTGGTGCTCGGCGAGCATTTTTTCCACCAGCTCGCGTGCGACGGCCGCTGACTCGAATGTCACTCGGGGTTCTAGCAAGGTGAATTCGGTGTTGTGCTCGCGGAAATAAGAGCGAAAGCCGCTCTCTTGGAGTTCCTGATTTCGGTAGCGGTGGTTGCCGACGAAAATGCCGATTTTGCGTGGCTCGCGTACAATATTGTCGAAAGTCCATGCGGCGGTTCGGCCGATTTTCCAGGAATCCAGCCCCACAAAACCGACATTTCCCCGTGCTGAGAGCGGCGCGATAAGAGCGATCACAGGGACACCGTTCTCTTGTAGCTTGTCGATAGCGTCCGAAACCATGGGGTGCTCTGCTGCAACCACCGCTACAGCATCGCAGCTTTTCCCCAGCGCCAGCAGGTTGGCCGAGACGTTGTCGGGGTTCAGGTCGTTCAGGTATTCGAGCTGGAGCTCGACATTGCAGCTCGGGTGCTCGCGCGCTTGGCGCTCGAGTTCATCACCGAGATTGCGGTAGAAAGTGCGCCGCCGCTGCAGCAAGAGCACGCCCAGCTTAAAGGCTTCACGCCCTTTTAACACCGAGTGTTCTATGGCCGCTAGGCCGTAAAACCCAATTTCTTCAGCGGCGCGCAGCACGCGTTCGCGGGTCTGTTGTCGAACTGTGCTCGACTTGTCTATGACGCGGTTAACTGTCGAAACAGACAGGCCAGCGGCCTTGGCGAGGTCGGGAATAGTGGGCCGACTGCTCATTTTTGTTTGATCTCATTTCGTTTCATAAAACACCCGATTGAGATGAAATGACATGAAAGCAACTAAAGCTCTCAAAGTACGTTGAAGTATTCCACTAAAACTGCCAAAAATACAGCCACACATGACCTGCACTGATGTAATCAAATTGCTGGGCAGAGGCTGTAGATGAACGATCTCGATTATGGCAAGCGCGACAAACGGGGGAATTGGACACCCTCTGATCAACCGGACGTGGCGCCGTTTTGGTCTGCGCAATGGCGCAAAATGCCGCGCTACCTGTTTGACTTTGTCTGGCCTTGGAATGCATTTCACGTAGCGACTGCTTGTCTCTACTGGGTATTTGTTATTCCAGACGCGGAGGTGATGAATGCCCTGTCCTGGGGTTGGACGCTCTGGCTATTGTCGGTGAATGCCGCAGGTATATGCCTGATGTACGGGGGGATGGAGCTCTTCTACTACGCTAGGCGTAAGCAAGATAATCGCTTTAAATACAACCCCAAATTCCCCGCCGAGAACCCTTCCGAAGTGTTCTGGTTCAAGCGGCAGAATCTCGATAATTTCCTCCGCAGCTTCTTCATTGGCATTCCTATCTGGACCGCCACAGAAATTCTGATGCTCTGGTGTTTCGCCAATGATCTACACGTGTTCGCGTGGTTGGATTGGGAAAATAACTGGGCTTGGCTTGTTGCTTCGATGTTTCTGGCGCCCGCCGTCCATGAAGTGAATTTCTTTTGCATACACAGATTGTTGCACGTGCCGTTTTTGTACAAGTGGGTTCACGCTATACACCACAACTCAAACAACCCTTCGCCCTGGTCCTCGTTGTCGATGCATCCCTTCGAACATTTGTTATTTTTTGGCGAAGTATTCTGGTTCCTGATCATTCCCTCAAATCCTATCGTGGTGCTGTTCAGCAGCCATTTATGCGGTTATGGCGCCGTCAATGGGCACATCGGATTCCACAAGCTTGAGTTGAGCGATGAAAAGGCGATCGACAGTCACAGCTATCTGCATTACCTGCATCACAAATATTTTGAGGTGAACTACGGGGCCGATGGCCTGGTACCGCTCGACAAGTGGTTTGGCTATTGGCACGACGGATCAAAGGAATCTGATGAGCGAATGAAAGCGCGCTTCAGGAGAAAAAAGCAGCGTTTGCAAGCCAGGTAAGCTAAGTCCTGAGCAATTTGATTTCCATCGCAGTGGTGCACAAGCACGGAAAGAAATCACTGCAGTTAATAAGTCGCACCAAAAGCGACTGTCACAAAAAAGTCACGAGAAAGTGACAAATCGTATTAAACGATCACCCATGAAAAGAGGAATGACTTTAATGAAAGTAGAAAATACGTGGAAAAAAGCAGGACTGGCGGCAGTCTTGGCGCTGAGTTCTACAGCGCTGCTGGCCGCAGATATCTTTGTCATCGGCGGAAAGCCTGACGATCCCTTCTGGTCAATAGTCAAGCGCGGTGCCGAAGACGCGGGACTTGTGGTCGAGGCCCAGGGTGGTTCAGTCACTTGGCTCGGCCCACAGAACTACGACAACCTGGGTGTGGACGCCGCCGAACTGATACGGCAGGCGATCGATCAGGGCGCTGACGGCATCGTAGGCCCCAACTGGGTTCCCGAGGCCATGGATCCAGCCTTTCAGGCAGTTGTCGATGCGGGCATCCCCCTGATTATCTACAACGCGGGTGGGATCGAGGCCGCTGATCGTCTGGGTGCACTCAACTACGTGGGCGCGGTCGATTACCTGGCGGGTGTTGCCGGTGGCGAATATGTCGGAAAGGCGGGCAAGTCGAACGGTGTCTGTATCAACTCACTGCCGGGGGCCGCGAATATTGAAGACTACTGCAATGGTTTTGTTGAGGGCATAGAGAGCACCGGCGGCAAGGGAAGCGTTCTGCCCCTGCCGGCCACAGCGCAAGGCAACGTCACTGCAGTATCGCAGGCCGTGCGCGCGCACTTGCTGAAGAACCCTGAGATTGACGCGGTGTTCACCACGGCCAATCTCGACGCTGTGGGTTCGGTTCAGGCTATCGCTCAATCCGGCAAAGCTGGCAGTGTTGCGCTCTGCGGTATCAACTTTGACGAGGCGATTCTGACCAGTATTGCCAACGGCTCTCAGGCTTGTGCTATTGATCAGCAGGGTTATCAACAGGGCTTCTACGCGGTTTCTATACTCAATGGGCATATCAACTACGGCCTGAACATTCCGACCCGTGAAATCCTCACAGGCCCCGGCATTGTTGACAGCTCAAACGTTGAAGCGACCATGGCGGGAGCCAAAGAAGGATCTCGATAAACAAAGGGAACAGTGGGCCGTGCGGTGATTCGCGCGGCCTCATCCCAGTCGTTTCAAGTTGTATTTATTGGCCTTGGGCCAGGGGAGAAATATGTCAACAGACTCGATAGCATCAGGCGGTATTGCTGCCCGCATCGCGGGGTTTGTACGGCGGCCGGAAGCGGGGACACTGGCTGGTTTGATCATTGTTTATGTTGTTTTTGCTGTTCTCGGTGGCGGTCTATTTATAGGCGCACCGGGATGGTCCAGTTTTCTCAACATGGCTGCGGAAGTTGGCATCATCGCGTTGCCTGTGGGCTTGTTGATGATTGCGGGGGAGTTGGATATCTCGGTGGGAGCTGTGCTGCCCGCCGCCTCGCTTACCGTGGCAATTATATCGGGGCACTATGACTTGCCAGTCTATTATGGGGTTGCTGCTGCGCTCGCAGTGGGTCTCATGGTCGGTGCCATCAATGGTTTTTTGGTGACGCGCACGACCATCCCCTCGCTGATCATCACCATCGGTACGATGTTTGGCACGATGGGCTTAACTCTCGGTTTTACCGTCATGATAGCGGGCAGTACCGGTGTCTTCATGACGCCTGATGACATCAGCAGGGCGCTACTGGGGCAGTTTGTCGGTGGGATGTTCAGGGTCACCATATTTTGGTGGGTTGCCTTTGTTGTAGGCACATTCTATCTCCTGCACATCTCGCGCTGGGGCAACTGGGTATTCGCCTTGGGCGGTGATCGTGAGAGTGCACGCAACGCGGGTATTCCCACCCGAAGGCTCACCATTGGACTCTATATGTACAGCGGCTTCGCGGCTGCATTTGTCGGTGTATCTCAGGTAATTACCTTTCAAAGTGCGCAGGTCGCTGCTGGTCAGTCTTTTATTTTTAATTCAATCATGTGCGTCGTCATTGGCGGTGTGCTGCTGACCGGCGGTGCGGGTACCGTGTTCGGCATTGTCTTTGGCACGCTGACCTTCGCCATTGTGAATCAGGGGATATTTTTCTCCGGTATCGACCCCAACTTCGGCTCGATCATCATCGGCACCTTGTTGCTTGCCGCCGTTCTCTCCAATGACAGCTTTCGCCAAATGGCGCTGAGCTATGCGTCTAAAAAGAGTTGAGGCTGCACCATGATTAATATAAGAGTTTTACTTCACAGTCCTGCGGCGGCCTCTATTCTCAGTTTGATTGGGACCTTGGTATTCTATGTTGTGTTCGGTGGCGTCGAATTAGGGCAGTTGGTGGGAGCCGCCAGCTGGCTAAATTTTGCTGCCAATCTCGGCATCGTGGCCATACCGGTGGGCCTGTTGATGATTGCCGGTGAGCTGGATATTTCCATCGGGGCGATGATCCCGGCGGGCGCAATGGCGACTGCCATTATCTCCGGTTATTACGAGCTGCCAATTATTTTTGGCATCCTAGGCGCGCTTTCAATCGGCGTGATCGTGGGATTCATCAACGGCATGCTCGCCATCCGAACGACGGTGCCATCGCTGATCATCACACTCGGGACGCTTGTTGTGATGCAGGGCGTTGTATTGAGTGCTTCCAAGCTGCTAACCGGTGAAGCAAGCGTGGCTTTGCTCGCACCCGATTGGGCAAAGTTCCTATTCGGGCAGCTGATTGGAGCCAGTCATCAAGTGATCATTATCTGGTGGGTGGCCATCACAGTGGTTCTTGCATTTGTGGTGCATCTAACACGATTTGGCAATTGGATTTTCGCCATGGGCGGTGATAGAGAAAGCGCGCGCAACACTGGTATCCCGGTCGATCGAATGACAATTTATTTATTCATTCTATCTGCTACCTCAGCCAGCTTTGTCGGCGTGTGCCAGGCCATTTTGTTCAATTCGGCGCAGGTCTCCGGGGGCATGAACATTATATTCAACGTGATTGTCAGCGTGGTTGTTGGCGGCGTGCTTTTGACCGGAGGATTTGGATCGGTCATCGGTATTTTTATGGGAACGTTAACCTTCGCAATTGTCAACCAGGGCATCTACTTCACACAGATTGACCGCAACTGGTCGAGTTTAATTGTCGGTGTGATGTTGCTGCTGGCGGTACTGATGAACGAGAGCTTTCGCAAGATGGCATTGAATTACGTGGGTTTAAAGCGAACTAAGACAAAGGCTGTTGAAAATGAGTGACAACAAAGCGGTTATTGAGCTTCGCAATATCGACAAATCATTTGGCCACATTGATGTGCTGCAGAACGTCTCACTGAAGGTGAACGCCGGTGAAGTGCTGTGCCTGCTCGGGGACAACGGTGCAGGCAAGTCCACATTGATCAAAACCATGTCCGGAGCCTACAGGCCGACGCGCGGTGAAATATTGATGGATGGCGTGGCCACTCACTTCGAGCGGCCGCGTGATGCCCAGAGTGCTGGCATCGCAACGGTGCATCAGTTTGGTGGCACCTTCCCTTTGATGTCGATTGGGCGGAGTTTTTTCGCCGGTGTCGAACCGACTAAGCAATGGGGGCCCTTTCATATATTCGACCGCAAAAAAGCCAATGAAATCGCCGTCAAAGCCGTGCAGGATTTCGGTATCACCCGAATCAATGACGGCGATCGCTTGGTCGGTGGGCTCTCTGGAGGCGAACGGCAATCCATGGCTATTGCGCGCGCGGTTCACTTTGGGGCCAGGGTGTTGATTTTGGATGAACCGACCGCGGCGCTCGGTGTCAAGCAAGCGGCGCACGTGCTGCGCATCGTCAATCAAGCCAAGCGGCGTGGCCTGGCGGTTGTCTTTATCACCCACCAGGTGATGCACGCGATGGCGGTGGGCGATCATTTTGCCGTGTTGATCCGAGGAGGCATTGCCGCTGATTTCCGCAAGGGAGAAAAGACCCGTGAGGAGATATCCGACTTGATGGCGGGCGGTGAATCCATGTCCGATCTTGAATCTCAAATCGAGGGAGAGGCCTGAGGCCTCGTTTTATTCCATGGCTCAAACCGCAAAAGCGCAGCGCCCGGTGCGATCTCGAGACTACAGCTTGCTGGGTACGGACAGTGATCGGGCCGTCGAGATAGGTCTGGTCACCGAGGATTGGTATCGCACGCCAATCCCGCGGCAGTTGATGAAACAACTCATGAAGCGATCAGACCAAGCCGCTACGCGCGACACGGCGTTGCTGTTTGCACTGATGCTTGTCTTCAGTGCTTTTGCTGTTGCACTGATGCCGTCCTGGTGGGCGCTGCCTTTCTGGCTCGCCTACGGGGTGCTGTACAGCTCGGCCATGGACAGCCGCTGGCACGAATGCGGCCACGGTACAGCGTTTAAAACACGCTGGAAAAACAGGGCGCTGTACCAAGTGGCCTGTTTCTGTTTGATACGCGACCCGCACTGTTGGAAATTCAGTCATGCCCGGCACCACTCGGACACAGTCATTGTCGGTCGCGACCCAGAAGTGGCGGTGATGCGGCCGGTGATTGCGTTCAAGCTATTCGCCAATATCTTTGGCGTGATGGATGTACTCGATGGCTGCCGGCGTATGTTTGCTCACGCCGCGGGCCGTATGCTGCCCGACGAAAAGACCTATGTGGACAAAACCTTTTATCAGCAGACAATTCGCACCGCACGCATCTGGTTAGCAATTTATGTCTTGGTCATTGGCGCAGCGGTACTTTTCTCTTCGTGGGTTCCAGTGCTACTGATTGGCTTACCGCGTTTTTTTGGCAGCTGGCATATGGTGATCTGCGGCTGGTTGCAGCACGGTGGGCTCGCCGATAACGTGATCGATCACAGGCTCAACTCCCGCACTGTCTACATGAATCCGGTCAGCCGGTATATCTACTGGAACATGAACTACCACGTGGAACATCACATGTTCCCATTGGTCCCCTACTACCGCCTGCCTGAATTGCATATCGCTTGCGCCGATGATTTCCCTGCGCCCAATCGCTCTATGAGGTCGGCGATGGCTGAGATGCTGCCCGCGCTCTGGCGACAGCGTAGCAACCCTGACTATCACCTGCGCCGGCCGCTGCCAGCGAGCGCCAATCCCTACCGTGACGTCCCTTTAACAAGCGATGCCGCCTAAACCAAAGGAGAATACAACCATGGCCGAGTGGGTCGATGCCTGTGCTACTAGCGACATTGAGGAAGAGGACGTGATCCGCTTCGACAGCGGCTCCCGCACCTTTATTATCGTGCGGGATCACGAGGACAACTACTACTGCAGCGACGGTATTTGCACCCATGAGAATGTACACCTAGCGGATGGCTTGGTGATTGAGTGCTCCATCGAGTGCCCCAAACATTCGTCTATTTTCGACATGAAGTCTGGCGAGGTGGAAACGCCGCCCGCCTGTGAGGATTTACACACCTATCCCACCAAGGTCGAGGGTGGCCGTGTGTTGGTGGAGATATAACAATGACGTCTAGCTTGCGGCTGTTGGGGCTCTGCCCATGACGGGGGTTGTGGTTGTGGGAGCGGGGGAGAGCGGTGTACGGGCGGCTTTTGCCTTGCGCGAGCGAGGCTTTGATGGCTCTATCACCTTGTTAAGCGCAGAGGTAGTACTGCCCTATGAGCGTCCGCCCCTGTCAAAAGGCATTGCAGCTGAGCCCGTGTTGATACGACAGTGCGCCGCTTATGAGCAGGCCAATATTACTTTGCGCTTGGCGGTGGCCGTGGATGTGATTCGGGCTGAAGAACATCTCTTGGAACTTTCCACGGGAGAGATGCTCGGCTTCACTCAATTGCTGCTGACCACGGGCGCAAAGGCGAGGCTATTCCCCGCGCTGGCAGCTTGCTTGACCTTGCGCACTGATATGGACGCTGAAATTATTTTTTCTCGGCTTCAGCCAAGCACGAAGCTTGGCATTATCGGCGGTGGCTTTATAGGGCTTGAGTTGGCGGCGGTGGCCAGTGCCAGGGGCGTTGATGTCACTGTTTATGAAGCAGGGTCGCGGCTGCTGGGCAGGGCTGTTCCGGCGGAGATTGCCTCACTAGTGCGGGCAAGGCACGAGGCGCAGGGTGTGCGTTTTTGTCTTGCAGCGGCGGTGGCGAAGGCGAACGGTAGCTCGGTCATGCTGGATGACGGCTCAGTGGAAGTGTTCGATACCGTGGTTGCAGGCGTGGGTTCTGAGCCGAACACCGGTCTCGCTCGAGCGGCGGGCCTAGCGGTGGATAACGGCATCCAGGTCGATGGGGCATTTCGTACCTCCCATACAGATGTTTTTGCGGCTGGGGATTGCTGCAATTTCGACTGGCGCGGGAAACGTCTGCGGCTGGAGAGTTGGCGCGCGGCGCAGGATCAAGGGGAGCATGTAGCGGCGGCCATGCTGGGCGAGGACGCCGCTTATGACAAGGTGCCTTGGTTCTGGTCGGAGCAGTACGAGTTAAACCTGCAGGTCGCTGGGCTATTTAATCTGGACCGCCCTGTGTTCTCCAGAGAGACAAACAACGACTGCAGGATCGTCTTTCAGTGCGATGAGTCCGGGGCGCTGCAAGCTGCCGCCGGCATGGGGCCAGGGCTCGCCATGGCAAAAGATATACGGATCTTCGAAAAACTCATTGAACGCCGCGTGGCTGTTGATGCAATGCAGCTAGCGGACCCTTCACAAAATTTAAAGCGCCTTCTAAAGACCGCTTGATCTACCAACAGAGAGCTGACTATGTACCATAACCGGCCACATGTCGAAGACATTCGCGCGATGAAAAAGCGCGGCGAGAAAATATCCATGCTGTTCGTCAGCACGACGGAAGAGGCTGCTGCTGCCAGTGCTGCGGGCATTCAAATGTTGTCCATCGAAAGCCGTTTTTTTGATGCTCAGATGCGCGATGCTGCCGGGGATTGTTTTGTCCAAGTGGGGCTGCCCTACGGCGGCACCGGCAGTTTCAATGGCCGCCCACTGGCGACCGCGGAAGATTATCTGCGCGCCGCGTTCCACTATTCTGCACTGGGCGGTGATGCCTTCTATTGCGCCGCCTCCTACGACATCCAGAAGGCCTTGTGTGACAACCATGTCGCGGTGGTCGGCCATGTCGGCCTGATCCCGTCCTATATTACCTGGACGGGTTGGCGTGCTGTGGGCAAGAGCGGGACTGAGGCGATCGCGCTGTGGCAGCATGCACAGAAGATGGAAGAGATAGGCGTGTTCGCGGTCGAGCTCGAAGTTGTGCCAGACCGTGTGGCGAAATATCTCAGCGAAAACTCCTCGCTCGTGATGCTGGGCATGGGGGCCGGAAAATACGCGGACGCACAGTACCTGTTCAGCGAAGACGTCTGCGGTTACGGCAAAAACCACAAACCGCGGCACGGCAAGGTTTACAGAAATTTCAAGCCCGAGTTGGATCGCCTGCAGGCCGAGCGGGTCGCCGCCTTCCAGGAGTTCAGGGCCGACGTGGACAGCGGTGTCTACCCGGCGAGCGAGCACTCGGTCGCCATCGCGGACGGTGAGTATGAGGCCTTCGTCGAGAGCGTCAAGGCCTCCTAGCCACATCTGTTTGTCATGCCTCTAGCGTGCTTGGGGTGTGTGTTGGTCATGGTTCCGGTCCTCCAGCGGATCCGTGTTGGTGGGCTCTGTGAATCTCACAGGCCCGCCATTTTTTTGATCTGCTTGGCGGGATTCAGCAGATGAATTTACCGTGGTAGACTCGGGTGGCTTGCTCATTTGCACCTGAGGCCACAGTTATGCGCGCAGATTCCACGCATGTCAGCGAGATAGAATCGGTTCTGGCGGGCTTTGATTCGCCGCGCGATAACTTTGTGGTCGAATCTTGGCGCCGTTGCGTCGACGAGTATCAGCTCGACCCTGCGCGGGCCAACGAAGCCTATATCTTGCCGAACAGCCAATTGCGAGAACACCGAGAGCGCAGTGAACGTCTGATTCGTATCGCGCGGGCCAGCATGGAAGACCTATTTGCCCAGATCGTGGGCCAAAATTACGTCTTGTTGTTGACCAACGAACTGGGTGTGACGGTAGATTTTTTCGGGGAACACAATTTTGTGCGCGAGCTCAAGGACGCGGGCTTGTATCTGGGATCCGAGTGGTCGGAGGAGCGCGCAGGCACTTGTGGCGTGGGATCTTGCATCGTCACCGGAGAGGCGGTAACGGTGCATCAATTCGATCACTTTGACAGCACCCACACGCCCCTGAGCTGTTCAGCTGCACCGATCTTTGATACCCAAGGCCAGCTGTCAGCGGTGCTCGATATCTCCCTGTTGCAATCGCCCAGCGCAAAGATAAGTCAGGGCCTTGCACTGCATCTGGCCAAGACATCAGCCATGCGCGTGGAGTTGGCGGGCCTGCTCGGTGATATGCGCAGCGAGTGGGTGCTGTGTCTGTCGCGTTCCTCTTCCACCTTGGATGCCTCACCCGAGGCGGCCGTGGCGCTGGATGGCCGCGGCTGTGTGATTGGGATGACACATTCAGCTGCGCGTTTACTGGCTGCTTTGAGTGGCTTGTCGTGGCGTCGGCCCGGTGAATTGCTCGGTCGCACACTGCAGAGTTTCTTCTGTGTCAGTGTTGAGGATCTGCCGCGCCTAACCCGCGCACATGCAGCGCATGATCGCCAACTGATCGGCCATGATAACAGTCGTTGGTACGGCCATGCCATTGATCCAGCGGCCGCGAAGTCAAAGCCAGTGTCTGTGACAAAACATCAGCAGGTGGTCTCCAGGGCGCAGCGCTTGCCCTCAGCCCTAGCCAAACTCAGCGGCGGAGACCGCGTGCTCGATAAAACCCTGACGCGCGTGGCGAAGGTGGCGAGAACTCCGCTGCCGGTGCTGATACAGGGCGAGACTGGGGTGGGTAAGGAGTATCTGGCGCGTGCAATCCACGACGTGGTGAATGCCGATGCGCCCTTTGTGGCCATCAATTGTGCCGCTATCCCTGAGAGTTTGATTGAAGGAGAGCTCTTTGGTCACGAGGCGGGCGCTTTTACTGGGGCCTCGCGCCGGGGACGGCCTGGATTGATTGAAGCGGCGAACGGCGGCACTTTGTTCCTCGACGAAATAGGCGATATGCCCCTTGCGCTTCAAGCGAGGTTGTTGCGTTTTCTCTCCGAGGGAGAGGTCATGCGGGTGGGATCTACTCAAGTGCGAAAAGTGCAAGTGCGCGTACTGTCTGCCAGCTTTCATCATCTGCCGGAACTGGTGCAACAAAATCTGTTTCGCTCTGACTTGTATTACCGTCTTAACAGCGTGGAAGTCTACATCCCGCCGCTGCGACATCGATCCGACATGAAATACTTGAGTGCAGTGTTTTTAGCAAAGCAGGGCGGTCACAAGAGCTTGAGCGAAAGCGCGCTGAGCGCAATGCGAGTTTACTCCTGGCCCGGTAATCTGCGGGAGCTGGACAATGCCATGCAGCTTGCGGCTGCCCTGTGTGAAAACGAAGTCATAGAGCTCTCTGACTTGCCTCAGGCACTGATAGCTTTGCAGCCGATTCGCCTTGCTAAGGGGCAGGATGCCGGCGTAGATGCGACACCTTTTTCTGATGGTCAGGCTGGGGCGCAACTGCTCAAAGCCATCGCGCAATGTGAAGGCAACAAGAGTCGCGCGGCTAAGTTGCTGGGCATTGATCGTTCCACGCTCTATCGCCGCTTGAGCCGTCTACATACATAGTCGACACGGTCTCTGTCGATACATCTGGGAGCTTGGGCTAGAGCTAGAAGCCCTACTGCGGAAGGCCATTTTTTGGCCGAATTTCCGCACTGATTTTCGTTTAATATCCGGGCCGCCAAAGTGTTACTCGTATCAATCATCACAGAAATTCGCACCTACGCGCCCTGCTCAAAACACTCTCTTCCTCGTGATGGGCTCAGCCTTTGCCCAAGCGCCTAGGCGCACGTTTTTTGCTGTGAAATACCTTAAGTCGCTTTCGGTAAGTCCACCTCCCTTCTGATCAATTGTCTGTTTACTCGCCTGATCAAGGCACCTGTCTATTCGACTAAGTGTTGCATTTGCTGTTGCGCGCAACACTTTCTGCAACGGTTCCACCTGCGATCTCTTGCGGAAAAGTCCGCTAAGCGCATGAATATGCGCACGTTATTGTGCTGTTCGAAAATGGTCTAGAAACTGCGCTGTCTGAGGGTGAGGCTGCGAAGTGGTGGCCCGATAAAAAGAGGCGGCTTCGCGAAGTGATGCACTGGCCAAACACAAGCCTCGGACCCATATTAAGAACAAAGAGGAGAGTTTAGGAATGTCAGATTCAAAAGCTACGCAGATTGCCTCGGCTTTTTTGCACAAGTTAGAGGCTGCGCTGAGCAGCGGAGACAGCAAAGCGGCTGCCACGTTATTTGCCGAGCAGTGTTATTGGCGTGATTTGGTCGCTTTTACCTGGAACATCAAAACGGTGGAGGGCAGGGACCAGATTGAAAACATGCTCGACAGTCAGTTAGGCGCGATCAAACCGCACAGCTGGACGCTTGATGCCAAAGAAGCAGTGACCGAGGCCGACGGCGTTATCGAGGCGTGGTTTAATTTCGAGACGGCCCTGGGCCGCGGTTTCGGTTTAGTGCGCTTGCGCGACGGGCTGGCCTGGACCTTCTTGACCACCTTGCTCGAACTGAAGGGCTTTGAAGAGCCCGTGTTCGGCAACCGCGCCATGGGTGCCAAGCATGGCACGCAAAAGAACCTGAGCACCTGGAAAGAGGATCGGCAGGCGGAGATAGACAGTCTGGGTTACAGCGAGCAGCCCTATGCGGTGATTGTCGGTGGCGGCCAGGGAGGAATCGCCTTGGCGGCTAGGCTCAGGCAGTTGAAAGTGCCGACGATTGTTATCGAAAAGAACCCCCGTGCGGGAGACTCTTGGCGCAACCGTTACAAATCCCTCTGTTTGCACGATCCGGTCTGGTACGACCACCTGCCCTACATGAAATTCCCTGACAACTGGCCGGTGTTCACGCCCAAAGACAAGCTGGGTGATTGGCTGGAAATGTACACCCAGATCATGGAGATCAACTACTGGGGCAGCACCGTGTGTGAATCGGCCAGCTACGATGAGGCCGCAGCTGAGTGGACTGTTAAGGTGGTGCGGGACGGCAAGGCCGTCACACTGAAGCCCAGGCAATTGATCCTGGCGACGGGCATGTCGGGCAAAGCCAATGTGCCCAGCTTCAAGGGCCAAAATGTCTTTAAAGGGGAGCAGCACCACTCCTCACAGCACCCGGGGCCAGATGGCTACAAGGGAAAAAAAGTGGTGGTGGTTGGCTCCAATAATTCTGCACACGATATCTGCGCCGCGCTGTGGCAGAACGATGTAGACGTGACCATGATTCAGCGCTCCACCACGCACATCGTCAAGTCTGATTCGCTCATGAGCATCGGTCTGGGCTCGCTCTACTCCGAGGAGGCGGTGCAGTCTGGCATGAGCACGGAGAAGGCGGATCTGATTTTCGCAAGCTTGCCCTATCGCATCATGCACGAGTTCCAGATCCCTGTTTACGATGAAATAAAAAAGAAGGACGCCGATTTCTATGCGAGGCTGGAAAAAGCCGGATTTCAACTCGATTGGGGGTCGGACGGCTCGGGCTTGTTCATGAAATACCTGCGCCGTGGATCAGGCTATTACATTGACATAGGCGCCAGCGAGTTAATCGCCGACGGCTCCATCAAATTGGCGCATGGGCAAGTGGATCACCTCAGCGAAACATCCGTGGTGCTGGCCGATGGCAGCGATATACCGGCCGATGTGGTGGTGTACGCGACAGGATATGGATCCATGAACGGCTGGGCCGCCGACTTGATATCGCAAGAGGTGGCAGACAAAGTGGGCAAGTGCTGGGGTTTTGGGTCGGAAACCCCCAAAGACCCTGGTCCCTGGGAAGGGGAGCAGCGCAATATGTGGAAGCCGACCCAGCAAACAGCATTGTGGTTTCACGGTGGCAATCTGCACCAGTCTCGCCACTACAGCAAATACCTGTCACTGCAATTGAAAGCAAAGATGGAGGGCATGGAAGCGCCCGTTTACGGGCTGCAGGAGCGGCACCACAAAGGTTAGTGAGTGGCCGTAGGCGCCGGCATATACTGGCGCTTATGGTTTTCGGCTCGCAGTCATTGTGTTTGTCGCATAGGCTCCTTTGGTGAAAATCAGTCCTACCAATAAATTTGAGAGCTGATTGCATCGTCTGAGAAAAATTGGTGAAGATCGAGCAAACAATTCTACAGCGATCTCAATCGGCTCTTAAGGCCTCAAGCTAATTCCTATTGAGAGTATTGATCTCCGAGTCGATATTGGTGTCTCAGGTCGGATTCAGAGGGCATCTCTGATGCTGGGCTGATTTAGAATTGGTGGAATCAATTGTAGCAAACAGATGGGAAGACTTATTTGGGGCATCAAGTTCCAAGTCCATGAACCGAAGACTGTCAATTGGCGCCGGAAATCATGCGTCTGTAAGTCCTTGCCTGGGCTCGGGGGGGGCGAATGGCCTGTCAGTGATTATCCGCTGTTGCACAGTGTGTTTCATCCATCGAATGAGGAGAAAATGAACATGTATTCTCTTATAGGGTGCGAGTTAAAGGGGCAGCAGAAAGAGTGATTTTTGAATTGTCTGCCTTAAAGAATATTCATCTCTGGCGTGTGTGTTTATTTGCAACTCTGGTCCTGTCGTCAGTCCCCATGCAAGCTTTATCCGACACCACCCGTGCTCCAGCCAGCGAGCCACTGGAGATAAGCGTGGGGGAAATGCCGGTAATGGCCATGAAACTGGACGACCCTATGCCCTCGATGGTTAGGCGAATTGTGGAGGTCGCTGGCGCAGAGGCGAACATATCAATTTACCCTTTCAAACGATCGATGGAATATATAGCCCAGGGCATCACGGCTGCTCACTGGCCGGTGATATACAGCCCGGAAATGGACAAGCTCGATCTGCCCTACGTTTTTTCTACAACAAGTGTTTCTAGGATCAATTTTGTGCTCTATTCAAACAAGGGCGCTGATGTTGATATAAACCGGATAGAGGATTTTCAGATATTGACAGAGCGTGGCATTGTCGATCTCTTTGATTTTGACATTGAGCCAAGCAGTAATCTTCTCGGTGCGATCCATATGGTCGATTCGGGTCGAATAGACGGCTATATTTTTGCTGGCAACACGGTTGATCCAATTGTTATTGAAAAAGGTTATACCAACATAAAGAGAACCTTGTTCGCGAGGTTCGACATCCGCGCTGTTATCGCCAGGACGGATCAAACAGAACAGATTGACGCCATGTTCACCCGGGGAATACTGAAGATGAAGAGCACGGGAGAATTGGATGAGTTTGCCAAACTCATGTCTGTAAAACCCTACGATGATTGGCAGCCTTAGTCCCGCTCAGCGGCCGAGTCCGAAGTTATGTCGTTCGGTAATGGCTGGGTCTTCGGTGAAAGCTGAGTCTTCGGCGAAAAACAAACACGGTGATAAGATAACCGCTTGTGCAGTTGGTGGTGATTCTCTGGTGATAGTTCAAACAAAATAGCCGGCAACGAGGATAGCGTTGTTGCTTCGCCCAATTGGGGTTGAAATCCCCTTGAACTAATAGGCGCCGGGAATCCATGCTCGTGGTTCCTTCTGTACTCAGCCAGGCTACTGTAAGCGAATCCTGAGTTCCCACTTGCCCGGTTGTAGAGCGCTTCTTTGTGTTCGAAGACGGCCACCGCTGCATGGAGCCTGGTCTCGTTGTGAAGCCGATTAACCCGCTCCCTCTTGAGCGTGGCGAAGAAGGCTGTCGCCTTCTTTATTATGCGTCCTGTCTTCAAACGCTTGCTCCCGGTCTTTTTTGCGGGCGCTATGCTGGCTTATAGGCTGTTCGCCGTAATGGAACAACACATCTTCTTAGGCGTTCTTGGCCGCATTATTGCGAAACATCTGCATTGGCTGTAGCAGCTCGGGCTCTTGTTTCGATGAGAAATCACACGGATCTTTTCAGACCGTCCTATCGCAGCTGTTACGAGGGGTTGTTTGCTTGAAGAGAGCCCCTAAGCCCAATGCCGGTGTTCAATACGAGGAAGGGATTTGTGGGACTTGTGCTAAAAATAGCGGCTGGCGACATCATCGCGATACTTGTCAGCCAGATCATCTCAATGAAGCAGCTGGATTACACAGTAGAGAAAAAAAGGAAACACACCAATTCATCCATTGGACTCAATACTCAGGCCATCTATTTGATGAATTCGGTCCACCGTTTTTACGGCGAGCACAAAGATATGCCCAAGGCGGTGTCTGACTTGATGTGCGTTCAATATAACCAGTGTAAGGCAGTGAAGCACGGCGGCTCGTTCTACGTGACCTATGGAGGAGAGTGGATGGCCATTGATCCCTATGTTGTGGTATCAGAGGTGGAGTTCAACTGCGAATCGACGATTATTGATCGGCGCGATGACAGATTTGATCACTGCAGAAAGATTGATGCCTCAGCGATTCCTGCGGTTGTGAAATAAATGGTTAAGGATGAAAACGAGAAATAGACCGGGGCGCTGCGCTGTCGCGTGCTCCGGTGACTGGGCATTCTTCAACGTTGAGGGCAGGGGCTGGTTTATCTCGAAAAAGCCAACAACGCAGAGGGCGTTGTTGGCTGATCCAGAGGCGCTTAGAACTGGTAGTTAAAGTACCCACCGTTCACAGCGTTGTCCGGATACCAGTCGAACTCGCTCGGATGATCATAGAAGCCGTTGTTGCCAAAAACCACAAACCTGAATTCATCTGTTGGGTTTCCTAGCCAGTCCAGTGGCAGGAAGACCTCACCGCTTGCACCGCTCCACGCTCTGCCAACACCGAAGCTTCCGCTGACCGGTGCCTTCCAGCTCCAGCTTGTCCCGTCGCCGTTGTATTGGTGCACATTGATGCCTTCAATGAGGTAATCAGCGCCAATGGGGAAGCTGCCAATGCCTGCGAAACTGCCCGAGAAGCCAGTGCTCAGATCGTTGTCGGTGTCGATAAACACCTGAAAGCCCCAACTGATATAGATGTTGGTGTTGTTGCTGTAGGCCATCATCAGCTGATTGCTGTCGGTGCTGTGTGCCACTTGGATCTGACGCCAGTTGGCCTGGTTGCCCGATCCGGCAGCATTGGCGCTGCCACTCAGGCCTGCCACATCATCGGCGTCGGCACTGTAAGGCTGCAAGCCTGCCCAGTCGGACAAATTTCCGTCGATCGTGATGCTGCTGCGAAGCACCGGGTTGCTGAGAGACTCCGCCGAAAAATAGCTTGTGCCGCTGTCTTCGGTGTTCTCATTGCCAACGGCGTCCACTGCGTGCACCTTGATGTTGTAGCCGCGATTGGGCTGCAGGCCACTGAGGGTGAATTGATTGGCAGAGATGGCCGCGGGGTTGTGATCCCAGCCCGTGCTTTTCTCAAAGCTGACATGCTCGCGCAGATCAATTGCACCGCTCGTGATGTCGGTGATGACGATGTTGTAGTGAACCGGCAGGGAACGGTCATTGGCAATGTCCCACTGCACGATCACATCGTTGCTGTTTTCGACACGGGATACAGACTGGACCCCAATGCGCCGCTCTTCATTCAGCGTGGCGGTGTTGTAGTTGGTGTTGCCAGTTGTGTCCCATGTGGGAGCGCTTGTGTCGCTGGCTTGATTGCTCAGTAAATCTGAAAACAGTGTGTCGATCGTGTCGAGCGCACGTCCCTCAGCCATGTAGCCCACAAAGCCAAGCTCGCGCACGCTGTGCGTAAAGGCGTCTTCGGTTGTCTCTGCATCGGTTCGACCGGATTGGTATTCAAGGCCAAAGACGGTAAAGCCGTCTGGGCGATTTGCCTCCGCCATGACCTTGGGCGCGATGTTGTATCGATTCTCATTAAAATAGTTTGACACACCTGTGTTTGCCTCATCGCTGTCGTAACGAAAGCTCTCGAACAAAAACGCATCCACGTAGGGGCGAATGCTGTAGTCGATAGAGTATTGTTCCGTCAGGGTGCTCTTTAAGCCCGCTGTGTAGTAGAAGGCGCCACGGTTGGCGAGCACGATCTGGTTGGGGTAGGTGTCGCTGATGTACTTGACGGTGTCGCGCATTTCGTCGACGGTCCAGGGATACCAGCCAGAATTCGCATAGGGGCCCGCGGTATCGATGGTGTCGAGGAAGAAACCGTCAAAGCCGAAGTTGGAGGAGCGATCCCGTGAGACAGTGTCCTCGGGAAGCCCTGCGATCTGCTTGAGCCCAGCTTTGGTGGATCGGCCAAACACATCTTGTGTGCCGATGCGCATGTTGTCGATAACCCAGCGCCAATTAGTGTCCGGGTTAACCATGTAACCCAGGAACGTCGGGTTGTAGTCTGGTTTGCCGTCGGGGTTTAGTCGCCCGTTGGTCTCGTCCACCGTGACAGATTTGACTCTCCCAGATGCGTAATATTCCACGGTTTGAGTCTCAACATCGACGTAGAAACTCTGCAGGGTATTCCCGCTTAGGGGTAACAAGTCTTTTGCTGTGGCGTCATAAGCGACCATGCCGGTACCGCCGCCGAGGGGGGACTCAATGGCGTCGTTGATGAAGTCTTCGCCAATGCTGATGTAGCCCAGTACATGATCGACACCCCCGTCTTTCAGTGCCTTTACCACCTCGGCCGTGAAATGTGGTTGGTTGGGTTGCACCACCACAACTTCAAATTCTACCAAGGCGTCAATCGTTTCTTGGTTCAGTATCCAGTCTTCGATTGAAGCTGAGGTGTTGGTGTAATAGTCGTCACCATAATAGATGGTGAAGAGGGTGCTTGAATTGACCGAGGGGATTGGCCCTCTGGCTTGGCTTGTTGTGACGCTTCCTAACAACATCAACAGTAATCCCAGCGAGCGAGGGATTGATATTTTGAGCATGAAGAGTTCCGTCCTTTTAAACATCTAACAGTGCGAGCTGTGCAAGCTGCTAGCATCTTGCTGGCGAGAAATGCAGAGCCATAGAAATGAAAAACAAA
>JAWSVD010000147.1:0-17906 GCA_033852095.1 Granulosicoccaceae bacterium
AGCTGGTGCCAAACGAATATTTCATGAGTATTTTCAACCAGATAGAGCTGCACCAGACAACAGAAGGCAGTGACTAAGATCATACAGACAAGGGGATTGCACTACAAAGGCGCAGCAATGCGCCCTGAAATAGCGCGGGGACAAGCGCCGCTCTGCGGCGGCGATGCCGGATGAGCCGCAGCCAAGAAATAGCGGAGCGGCCACCGGATTTGCGCAGCAAACTTGATCTTCCACCTTGCGCTAACCTCAACGATGGAAAGCGAGGTTTTCGGTTCCGTGCAAAGCCCCGTCGCAGTGCCTGCGCCTGGGCCAGTGACACCCCGCATTGCGCTCCGCTCCATGGCAGGCTACGGGAAGGCGCCAAAGCAAAGGCTACCTATACAACGGAATTCGGCGGCGCCACCGCGTCGACAATGCCGAATAAGCTGTAGCCCGGAATTTGCGGAGCGGTATCCGGGTTTGCGCAGCAAACTTGATCTTCCACTTTGCGCTTGCCTCAGTGACGGGAAGCGAGGTTTTCGGTTCCGTGCAAAGCCCCGTCGCATTGGCAGCGCATGGGCCAGTGACACCCCGCATTGCGCTCCGCTCCATGGCAGGCTACGGGAAGGCGTCAAGCAAAGGCTGCCTATACAACGGAATTCGGCGGCGCCACCGCGTCGGCAATGCCGAATAAGCTGTAGCCCGGAATTAGCGGAGCGGTATCCGGGTTTGCGCAGCAAACTTGATCTTCCACCTTGCGCTTGCCTCAGTGACGGGAAGCGAGGTTTTCAGTTCCGAGCAAAGCCCCGTCACAGAGGCGCGCGGGCCAGACAGCCAAGGTCAGCGCTTTTTAATGCTCGGGTGCAGCATGCGCGTGGGTTGGTTCTTGTTTGCTCGCTGCACGTGAAAAAGCACCGAATCACTGACGATCAGCTGCCTACCACTGTCCGCGTCCAATACAGCTGCGGTGATCGAATGACTGCCCCGCGCCACACCGGGCACTTGCGTACTCGTCTCAGTGCCCACATACACTTCGCGGCCGTCCACCCGCAGCGACACCACGTGGCCAGCAGCGAGCACCGGGCTCAAATTCAACTGCACACCGAGCTCCCCGCCTATCCATCGAGAGCTGTCCGCAATTGGCGAGACCACCTGCAGATCGAGGTAGCTGGTTTTCATTTTTGGGGCATGACCGCCGGATTTAGCCTCAGCTGCGGGCCGTTTATTATCCGCAGCACGTTTTTTCTTGGCCATTTTCGGCGAAGCGCTGATGCCCTGCGTATCGCTGCTCCAACTGGTATTTTGCGAGGCGTCATAACCCGGCTCTTCAGGCTCAGCTGATTCAGCGTCAACACGCGACAAAGTGGACAACTGAGGCTCAGGCCACACCGGCTGCTGCGCGGATTCGGCTGCAGCCTCTCGATCAGCTTTGGCTTTCATCGCCGGCACCGTCATCGGCTTTTCCACTTTCACCGTTTTTGAGCCTTCGACGGGCTGATCCGTGAAGACAATACTGCCGTCCGCTGCTTTGTAGCTGTAGATATCTGCTTGAGCAGCGCATGCCGCAAAAACCAACAGCGCTATCGCCGTGTGCTTAGCCATCAATTCAACCTTGGATTCAGAGTCAGCTGCAAAGCGAGACGCCCAGCAATCATCGAGTGAACTTAATTCAATGCAAAAAAAACGCCCGCTTGCGCGGGCGTTTCCAACCATTGCGTAATGTCAGCCCGTTTGGCCGACAATTACGTGGTGATTAGCAGCTGTAGTACAGCTCATACTCTTTAGGATGAACCTGCAGGCTCATCTCAACGACTTCTTCCATCTTCAGCGCAATGTAGCCGTCGATAGCGTCGTCACTCATCACGCCACCCACTGTCAAGAAAGCGCGGTCAGCATCGAGTGACTCCAGTGCTTCTTGCAGGTTGCGACAAACCTGTGGGATCTGAGCTGCTTCTTCAGCAGGCAGGTCATACAGATCTTTGTCCATCGCTTCGCCGGGATCGATCTGGTTCTGGATGCCGTCGAGGCCAGCCATCATCAGCGCAGTGAAACACAGGTAAGGGTTGGCAGTAGGATCAGGGAAACGCACTTCAACACGACGACCACGTGGGTTCGCCACGAAAGGTATGCGGATAGAAGCTGAACGGTTACGCGCTGAGTAAGCCAACATAACAGGTGCTTCGAAACCAGGCACCAGACGCTTGTAGCTGTTCACAGAAGCATTGGCGAAAGCGTTGATCGCTTTTGCGTGCTTGATGATGCCACCGATGTACCACAGAGCTTCTTGTGAGAGACCACCGTAGAGATCGCCGGCAAAGATGTTCTTGCCATCTTTGGCCAGTGACTGGTGCACGTGCATGCCGCTGCCGTTGTCGCCAACGAGAGGCTTGGGCATGAAAGTAGCGGTCTTGCCGTACTGGTGTGCCACGTTGTGGATCACGTACTTCATGATCTGGTTTTGGTCAGCACGCTTGATCATGGTGTCAAAACGAGTGCCGATCTCACACTGGCCGCCAGTGGCGACTTCGTGGTGATGAACCTCTACAGAGACACCCATCTGCTCCATGACTAGGCACATAGTGGCGCGCATGTCATTCAGGGAGTCAACGGGAGCGACAGGGAAATAGCCGCCTTTCAGACCTGGGCGGTGACCCATGTTGCCGGCGTCGTAGGCTTTGGCGCTGTTGCTGCAAAGCTCTTGAGAGTCGAGTTGGGCGAAAGTGCTGCCGATCTCGGTGCCCCAACGAACGTCGTCGAAGACGAAGAATTCTGGCTCAGGACCGAAGAATGCCGTGTCGGCGATGCCAGTCGACTGCAGATAAGCCTCAGCGCGCTTGGCGACAGAACGTGGATCACGGTCGTAGCCCAGCATGGTGTCAGGCTCGATGATGTCACAGCGGATGTTCATGGTCGCTTCTTCAGTGAAGGGGTCCATGACAGCTGTGGAGGGGTCGGGCTTCATGATCATGTCGGAAGCGGCGATGCCCTTCCAACCAGCCACTGAAGAGCCGTCAAACATCTGACCGTCTTCAAACAAATCTTCGTCCACCATGCCGGCGGGCACACTGACGTGTTGCTCTTTACCGCGGGTGTCAGTGAAACGTAGGTCGACGAACTGTACGTCGTTTTCTTTGATTAGGTCTAAGACCTCTTTTGCATTCTCAGCCATGTCAGGTGAAAGCCTCCGAAAATAGAATTGTGATCGTTGTAATTCGATATGAATTGCACACTTACAGTCAAATAGCAGCAAGTATGCCAGCGCTGATTAATAAAAAATCCATTTATTATTCAACGCATTAACTCAAATAGCACCGCGTGGACTGCCCCGTTTTAAAGCGCGCACATCGGAGGGCGCACCAAAATAAGGCGAGCCTTCCGCCGATTGGCCAGCGGCAGCCGTTGCGGGCGCCAACAGCAACCCTTCACGGGCACCGCAATTAAGCGATAGTCGACGCAGCATCCCGCGTATAATGCTCCCTTTTTCAGCAAAGTCCCAGCGAACTTTAACCTGTGGAGCCTATCGGCCGTGGCAGCTTCAACAACACCCCATGATGTAAAAACTTTCCAGGGCATGATCGCCGCCCTGCAAACCTATTGGAGCGAACAGGGTTGTATCATTCAACAGCCCTACGACATGGAGGTAGGCGCAGGCACTTTTCACAGCTCTACCTTCTTGCGCGCCATCGGCCCTGAGCCCTGGTACGCCTGCCACACCCAGGCTTCGCGCCGCCCCACCGACGGACGCTACGGTGAAAACCCCAACCGCCTGCAGCACTACTACCAGTTTCAGGTCGTGATGAAGCCCTCCCCGGCCAATATGCAGGTGCTGTATCTGGGCTCACTGAGCGCACTCGGCTTTGACCCGCTGGTGCACGACATCCGCTTTGTCGAGGACAACTGGGAATCCCCTACCCTCGGCGCCTGGGGGCTGGGCTGGGAAGTCTGGCTCAACGGCATGGAAGTCACCCAGTACACCTACTTCCAACAGTGCGGCGGCCTCGAATGCAAGCCCGTGCTCGGTGAGCTCGCCTACGGCATCGAGCGGCTGGCGATGTACATACAGGGTGTGGAGAGCATCTACGACCTGGTCTGGGCACATACTCCTGCTGGCCCCATCACATACGGCGATGTGTTCCACCAGAACGAAGTCGAGCAGAGCGCCTACAACTTCGAGCACGCCAACACCGAAGAGCTGTTCCACACTTTTGACGTGTGCGAATCTGAGTGCCAGAAGCTCTGCGAAGCCGCCCTGCCGCTGCCCGCCTACGAGCAAGTCTTGCGCGCCTCACACAGCTTTAACCTGCTAGACGCCCGCCGCGCGATCTCCGTGACCGAGCGCCAGCGTTTTATCCTGCGCGTGCGCACCTTGTCCCGCGCCGTTGCCATCGCCTACGCCGAGAGCCGCGAACGATTGGGCCACCCCCTGCTTCGCAACACCACACCGGAGGCCAGTGATGTCTGATCACGCGACACTCTTGATAGAACTGGGCTGCGAAGAGCTGCCCGCCGCCTCCATCCAGCCCATGGCCGCTGCGCTCGCAGAAAAATTGCAGGCGCAGCTGAAAGACGCCGGCTTTGCCCCAGGCGACACCCAGGTTTTCGCCACCCCGCGCCGCCTGGCGGTGTTGATCAGTGAGGTGCAAAAACAACAGGCCGATCGTGCCATCGAAAAACGCGGCCCCGCCGTGCAGGCCGCCTTCGACGCCGAGGGCAATGCCAGCAAAGCGGCACTGGGCTTTGCCAAGTCCTGCGGCGTTGAATTTGACCAAGTCGGCCGTCTGAAAACTGACAAGGGCGAGTGGCTGGCCTACAACTTCACCCAAAAGGGCGAGGCGCTCAGCAAGCAACTCGGCCCCCTACTCGAGAGCGTCATCAACAACCTGCCCATGCCCAAACGCATGCGCTGGGGCGCCAACAATTACAGCTTCCTGCGCCCGGTGCTGTGGCTGACCGCCCTGCACGGTGATGAACTCATGCCCGCCACTGTGCTCGGCCTCAACAGCGGCCGCAGCACCCGCGGCCACCGGTTTCACGCCCCCGCTGAAATCGAGCTGACGCAGGCCGAGGACTACGCAGAAGCCTTGCGCAGCCAGGGCCACGTCGAGCCTGACTACGCAAAGCGCATGGCGAGCATTCGCGAACAGGTGCTGGCAGCCGCGGCCACAGCCGGTGGCCAAGCCGTGGTCGATGAAGACCTCGTGGAGGAGTGCGCAGCACTGGTGGAATGGCCAGTCGCAATCTCCGGCCATTTCGACGAAGTCTTCCTCGAAGTGCCCAAGGAAGCTCTAATCCAGACCATGAAGAACGACCAGCGCTACTTCCCGCTGCTGGACGAGAGCGGCAAACTGCTGCCCACCTTCATCACGATCTCCAACATCAATAGCAGCGACGAAGCGCTGGTGCGCCAAGGCAACGAGCGGGTGATCCGCCCGCGCTTAGCGGACGCCATGTTCTTCTGGCAGCAGGACCTCAAAACCCCGCTCGGCAGCCTGCTGCCCTCGCTCAAGACAGTGGTATTCCAAAAGAAGCTCGGCACCCTGCACGACAAGACCGAGCGCCTGGTGCGCCTAACCCGTCACATCGCTCAGCAAATAGACGCAGACGCAGTGCTGGTGGAGCGCGCCGCGCGCCTGTCCAAGTGTGACCTGATGACGCAGATGGTGTACGAATTCCCGGAGATGCAAGGCATCGCGGGCAAGTACTACATCTACAAAGAGGGCGAATCCATCGCCGTGGCCACTGCCCTCGAAGAGCAGTACATGCCCAAACAGGCCGGCAGCCCCACGCCCGAGGGCATCATCGGCCAGATACTCGCCATCGCGGAAAAGCTCGACACCCTGGCGGGCATTTTTGGCATCGGCCAAAAACCCACTGGCGCCAAAGACCCCTTCGCCCTGCGTCGCGCCTCACTGGGCATATTGCGCATCATCATCGAGCGCAAGCTGGATCTTGACCTGCACGATCTGCTCAGCACGGCACAACAAGCACTGGCGGACAAGCTGGACAAACCCGAGCAAGTCTTCGACGCACTGGACTACGCCCTCGACCGCCTGCAGGGCTACTACGCCGATCAGGGCATAGACCGCCGGGTAGTGGACGCGGTGATGGCGAAGAAACCCACCCGACCATTGGATTTTGACAAGCGCGTGCACGCGGTGACAGCGTTCTTGCAACTGCCAGAAGCCGAGGCCCTGGCCGCCGCCAACAAGCGCATCCAGAACATTCTGAAGAAAGCCGACGCGATCGGCGAAGGCGTCGACGAGAGCCTGCTAGCAGCTGGCGCAGAGCAAACGCTCTACGACACCTTGCTGACCACAGAAGCTGAAGTGCAACCCCTGTACCGACGCGGTGAATACGAGGCAGGCCTGCGCGCCCTCGCTGGGCTGCGTGGCCCGGTGGACAGCTACTTCGACGACGTCATGGTCAACGCGGACGACAACGCCATCAAGCTCAATCGCCTGGCACTGCTGCAACGCCTCGGCAACCTCTGCACCGAAGCCGGCGACTTGTCAGCACTCTCCTAAGCCGAGAACCGATGCTCTGTCATGCTGACAGAGCATGCTCCCCGTGCAATTGCTCACAGCGACCAGCCCAGCCAGACATGTTTATCAGAGATCGCCACACCTGCATTAAGCACTCGCTAAGTACGGAATGGTGCCGGCCAGGTCTGTGTCGTCGATGAGCTGGAAACGGCTTTCACTGCCCGCCTGACGAGCCAAGCCATAGGGCAAGTACTCCGGATCTCGCAAAAAATCGTCTACTGACGTGGCATTAGGGAACTTCAATAGAGCAATCAGCGTCGTATCCAGAGGCGAGCCCTCCAGTGTTTTCACGTTGCCACTGCGGGAGAGATACTCGCCGCCGTGCCGTTCGACAATTTTATGCACAGCTGCCGCGTATCCAGGCACCCAGCTGTCGTCGCTAATTTTGATATCGGCAATGATGTAGACAGTCATGTTTAAACTCTCTCTGTTATAAACCTGCACTAGATTCCACGCCACCCGGCGCGAAGGGTAAATCCTGCGTACAAATAGTATCCCAAGCCACGCACTGCTCAGCCAGTCACGCATTTGTACTGCCATGAGTACAGAAACTGTACTGGCCGGTATCGGTATCGGTATCGGTATCGGCTGATAGCGTCTCACAAGAAGAACACACACTGGGAGAAGGGCATGTCACTCGTGGGCGACAAATCCATCGCCGCATCCATGCAAACCTGGCTCGGATTGAGCCCATTTGCCACACATAAAAAATAGCACCCTGACAATACTCCGCCCCGCGCGTGCACGAGTCGAGCCGTCACGTACAACAACTTCGAGTATCTTGATCCGCAAAACCATGACCCAATGAGCGCGAGTACCATTTACATATCAGCCAGGAACCCAACGCAGCTACTCCCCCTGCGGAGCTTTTCTCCAGCCAGCACTGGAGCCTTGCTCAATACAACCTGCCTTACGCGCAACCTTCAACGCTTGTAGCTGCTGCTTTAACTGCTTATGAGCGCGCACCAAGCCATCACATAGCGCCTCCTCCATATCGTGCATACCCGCCACACCTACGCGCAGCTCTTTGGCCCTCCGCTCGGCCTCCGCTATCTGCTTAGCCAATTGCTCAACCAACACCTGCTCACCCGCCTGCAGCGCCGCTATTGCACCCGACTCGGCTCTCGCCCTCTGCTGCTCTAGCCGCTCTATCTCTCGCTCGCTCTCTATGCACTCAGTAGTCAATTTTTCCAGTTGGGCTTCGGCGAAACTTATTCCGCTTTGCCAGTCTTGTATTTTTATGTGCAGTGCTGGAATCACTTGAGTGGCGCCCGTGCTCGGCGGTGCCATTTGCCGGCCTCGCATTGCGGCGCTCATCTTTTTTAGCACATCCACTGCGGCATTCCTAATACCGCAAGCATTTGACGCAAATGGCAGATCACCCACCTCGCCCGCGCTGCTATGCAAATACATCGCTTCACGCCCAAGCGGGGTAGCTCTGAGCAGCGCTAACAGCAAGATAATTGCGAAGGATGTCAGCCCAATATAACTGAGTGCCATCACGTCAATGGCCGCATAGGGTGTACCCATGCCAATGCCGACAATAGTCAGCGCACATGCCGCGCTGCCATAGAGGACCCGAGCACTGAATTGGTCTCTGGTATTTTCCGTGTCCATGCTGACTCTCCGATAATGAAGTTCTGCCCGGCTCTCTCTGCGCCGGTGTGATTACATTATCGAGACACTTCGCACCTGCCACTACCTGCATGGAATTAAGCCTGCAATTCAACACTCCAGGTATTACAAAGCAATACTTATCAGCCAATTTCAAATTCACTGTGGCGGGAGAGATTGCAGATTTGCAATCAATCACAGACCAGCTAAGACCGAACAATCAAGCGCTCGAGCACAAAGGCGCACAGGAACCAATAGGCACAAGAGCTTCGTGTATCGAAGCTCTTCCCTAGCAGCAAAATTAAGAAGCCTGCTCCCGCTTCAGTTTCGCCAGAATCTCACCGGCTCGGCCACCCGACTTCGGCGCGCTTTCTTTGCCTAAGACACGATCAACCTGCCGCGTTGCTGCGGCCATGTCGTCCGCTTGTTGCCGCCGCTCACGTATCCTCTGCAGCGAGCCCTGCACCGCCTGCAGCTTCTCCCCGAGATGAGAGCTTTGCTGATCCCCAGCCGCCGCGCCTTTGCCAGCAGCCTCCGTCGCTCGGGCCAAACGCAGCTCCTGCACATGCTGCCTGATCTGACGATCGGCGCGCAGCAGGTTATCGCGCAAGGCATGCTCCATGCCCTGCATGCTTTCCCCGTGGTTACGCTGCTCGGCCATCACCCGCTCGTCATCGGCCATCTGCTGGACCAAATGCTCGGCAAGCATCTGATCCTCTGCCTGCAGTGCTTCAATCGCCTGCAATTCCAAGCTCTCTCGAAGTTGCTCGAGCCGCTCTACCTCTCGCTGATTAGCCGTGCGCTCGGCCACAATCTGCGCCATCTCCGATTTTGCACTGGCGACACTGGCCTGGCAGTCGCGTATTTCCTGTTCAAGAATGCGGATCGCTTGACTGTCGACCACCGCCTGCAAAGCATCGTGCTGACTGCCGCGCAGCGCGGCACCGATCTTTCTCATAAGTCCCATCACAGCGCCCCCCCTTATTCCGAGAATTCTTGAAGAATTTTATTGGTCTTCGCTTCACTGATCTTGTTCTGTAAGCGCGATTCCTCGTGTACATCACGTACGGTTTTAGCGAGGGTGAAGGTCGAGCTGATGATGAAGACAGACGCCAAAGCAAGGTAACTGCGGGTCATGAAATCCACATCGATATTGAAAATCCCGAGGCCCATGCCAAAGATCGAGAGCGCGAATGCCGCTCTGACAAAAAGGACCCAACCACTCGAATGATTTGCTGTGTTTTCTGCGTTCATACTGTCTCTCCGATAATGCCGTGTGTCCGGCGCCGTCTGCGCTGGTGTGTTTGTATTATCGGGATTCGACAGCTTTTCACTACCTTTTCAGATAACAATGCACTATTCGACACCGAAGGTATCGAATAACAGTACTTATCCGGGTTTGAGCAGAAAACAGAGGCGCCAGCCATTGGCAGAGCTTGCTGGAGGCCGTTGCGTGAGGGCCGGGGATTTGGCAAATACCTGAGCTATTGCGCCAGCTGAGAAGGCTAGGTTGGCTTTTTCTTCCGCAAGCCTTCGTACAGCGAGTAGCGCCACGGCCGCGTGGCCATCACCAAGGTCACGGTGCTGCGCTCGCCCACCGGCAAATGAGAGTCAGAGTCGTTGAGCGCGTCGAACTCTCTGGCCAACATCGCCATCTTGCGGCTCAGGTCAGCGTAGGAGGCGTCGCTGAGCAGACCGTTCATCACCTGCAGCTTCTCGCGCCGCCCGCCAAAGCCAGCCGTGAAAAACTCAGCCTCAATATAACGTTGAAAGAACTGCTGAATAGGCCCGCCGTCAATCCACTTAAAATTAGTGGCGATGCGCAGCTTGAAAGCATTGCCAGGTTTCAAATCGATGATCTTCAATCGATCGAGTTTGGCCAGGTACTGGATGCAATCGGTTTCCGTGATTTTAAAATGCGACAGAATCTCAGCCATGCTCCAGCGATTGAGCACACACACGGTGATCAGCAACATCACGATGTCATCGGCGATGATCTGCTCCTGCTCCTTGCTGAGCGAGCTGATGGCGCCGTTGGATTCATTCATCAGCTGCGCGATATCACCCAGCTGCATGCCCATCATTTCGCAGATCTGCATCATGCGCTGCACGGAGAGGCTCTTCTCGGCAAAGATGCGCTTCACACTTGCCTCAGACAGGGACAGGTTCTCCGCGACCTGCGCGTAGGTCAGCCCATGGGCTTTTAACGCCTTCTTCAGGCAGCCGATGACTTGCTCGGTCTGGGACATGTTCAGGCTCTTTTGTGGCGAGAGACAGAGGAATGCAAATAGAGAACCAAAGCCATTCTCTGCTAATTTAAAGGGGCAAACCACCACGCGCGCAAGAAATCATTCCCCGCGTACACGTAATTCACCTCGCGTGTTTATTCGCTGTTTGATTTCTCCGACAATCGGCTTTGCGCCACCGTCAGCGCGGTACAAGCCAAAACGATCACCGCCTTCGTCCTGCAGACGATAGCTGATGGCAACCGGTATTGCCATGGTATCGCCCTGCGCACGCCAGTCACGCAATATGTCCATGCTGCGCCGCAGGTGCTCACGCTGCTCCGCCTCCCCGCCCGCATGCCCCCAGCCCTCAGCGCTGGAAGTGCCGAACTCGGTCAGCCAGATTTGCTTGTGCGCGTCGCCGTGTGCGTTGAGCACCGCGCGTATGTTCTCTATGCCCAGCTTAAAGCACCAGGGTGGCGACAGGCTATCGCCGCTGTTGCACTGCTCGGGGTATTGCGCCTTGCCATAGTGAGCACCCGGCGATTCATCCACGCGGGCATAGGGGTGCAGCGACAAATGATCAAACTTAGGAATGCCACCCCAGTGCGTGTACAGTGCCTGCAGATAAGCTGTATCGCCTGCCGCCAGAGAGCCTCCGAGCAGGGTCAGCTCTGGATAGGCGGACTTCATCGTGCGGTAACTGACGTCCAGCAGTGCCGCGTATTGTTTGGCCGCCGCTAATTCTACCAAGACAAATGCCCCAGCCCTGACCCCGTGGTTTGGCCAAAACTCCACCACATTGGGCTCATTCCACACCTCCCAGGCCAACACACTGTCGCTGCCGATCGCGTGGGCATCACGCGGACCAATGAGCGCCGAGTGAACATACTTCAGGGCATCAGCAAAGGACTGATAATATTTGGCCTCGGGCGGAAAAGCGGGATGATTACCCCCGTTGGCCCAGGGCGGCGACTGCGCGAACATCATCACAGCCTGAACACCCAAGGCCTGAGCCGCCATCAACCGCGCTTGTATTTCCGAGACATACTCTGCGCTGTAGTGGCCCGACTTGGGTTCCAATACGTTCCAATCCACCGGGATGCGGATTACCCGCAGCCCCAAGGCCGCGGATTTTTCAACGCGCTGCACATAAGTAAGCAACTCTGTTTCGGCGATGTGCACGCCCAACTTCAGGCGACCGCCGCTGCTCGTTTCAGAACATGCTTCACTCAAAACCAAGGAAACACAAAAAAACAGCTGCACGGCAAACCGCGCCAGTCGACTATCTACCACGAACTTTCTAATCAACAGATAAACCAAGAACGCAGCAAAGAACAACCGGAAAGCAATGTCATAACATGCCCTTGAGCTTCGCCAGTCCATAGGCGTTGACCGTGCTGGCATCCCTGATACGGCCATCCAGAATCATGGCTTCAAATTCGGTCAAACTGAAGCGTTTAGAGATCAGCCCTTCCTCCTCAGCGTCCAACTTTTTCTCGACCGAGCTGAAACCCGATGCGAGGCAGATGTGGTAGGCCTGATTGGAGTAGCCATAGGCGAGATACTGGGTGCCCACGTGCACCAGGCTGCTCGCGAGCAAGCCGACTTCTTCCGCTAGTTCTCCCGCCGCCAGCTTCAGCGGATCCACATCTGGATCATCCTCCCAAGACCCCTGCGGCAGCTCCCAATAACGTTGCCGCACCGCGTATCGGTATTGCTCCACCAGATACACATGGTCACCCTCCACGGGCAGGATAAGCACGAAATCCGGCTTATCAATGACGCCGAAAATGCCTTCGGCGCCGCTCGCTCTGCGGATCTTGTCTTCGCGCACCGTCATCCAGCGGTTTTGATAGACAACCGAACTTTCTAAGGTTTCTATTTCGTCCATCGCTCAACTCCTCCTTGAATCACTCTATCTGTTCACGCCCAATAGCTCCCCAGCGCGGTTATGCCCATACGGCCAGTGCCTTCAGAATCTTCTTTCTGAATGTCGCCACCTTCTGCTCAGTGAGTTTTTCGCTGCTGTACAGCGATAGGAACTGCAGCTTGCTGTTCCTGGCGCAGGCCCCCAGCAGGGCCAACTTCAGCACTTTTTTCACCGGGCGCCGCATCAGCAATCGATCAACCCACCAGGGCGACCCAAGCGTAGTGACCACCAAGACATGTTTCAGTTCCTGCAGCCGAGGCTGAATCGGCCCCATATCAGCGCTATTATCAAAAGCAATGCCCGGCCCCCACACCCGATCAAACCAGCCTTTGAGTATGGCGGGAAAACCAAACCACCAGGTAGGGAAAACAAGCACCAACACCTCTGCATACCGCAGCCGATCGACCTGCTGCGCCACACCCGAGCTGTCGTATGCACCCAAGTAATACGAGCTGCGTTCCTGCACCGTCAACGCGGGCTGAAAGCCGTCACCGTAGAGGTCTTCTACATCAACACTATGACCGCGCTGGCTAAGCTCGCGCTCCACATCCCCAGCCAAGGCCTGACACAGGCTGTCATGCAAAGGGTGGGCTGTGACGATAAGGCACTTCATTCTCTCAATTCCATACAGATCAAAAAATAACGGGCTGAAACGCAGTAGCTGTAGCACAGGCTGGGAAGGCCATACTAGCACTGCGAGCGAAGGCGAAAATCACCCGGCATACAAGCCATCAGCGCAATCACAATCCTAGCGAGCACGCGCCCACAGGCCCGCTCCTATTTTCTCGAATATAGCTGATATACTGCTTAAGCACGGTGAATTCGTGATCTCAGGGCGGCGCACAGCCGTCAATAGGCCGAGGACCAAACGCTGTATTTGACTACCATGACTAGCAAATCAATTTTCAGCCGGGCTTTTCAGCAGCTCTCACCGCACGAAGTGCGCGGGCGCTTAACGCCATGAACAGACCCTACCCCTTTGTATCCGACCTGCTGTTCCGCGCCAAGCACCACAGCATCGACTCGCTTTCCACTACCCCCATCACGCAGCTATGGCGCATCGAATCGCTTGATCCAAGCACCGTCATGCAACAGCTGGGCAGCCACCTCGAAGGGCCGGAACTGAGCACCCCGCAGAAGTTGAAACTGGGATTTCTGATCGGGTACTCCTGGCCGCTGCACCTGCACAGCAAAACTGAGTACCTCTTGCTGCGCGCCAAAACCCGCATAGACGCGCGCTACCCAGCGGAATCACTGCTGCTCTGGGGTAACCTCGCCAGCTACTACCTGCGCAGCCACCAAGTGCCGCAGGCATTGCAGCAGCTCTCCCAAGCTTTTGAGTGGGCGAACCACAAAGCCGAGGCCACTGACCTACAGCCTCTGCTGGAATGGGCGTCGCTGATCTTCACTCGCCTCAATCGACCGCGGGAATCGCTGCGCTTTGCCAACGCCGGGCTGGCGCTGAGCGACGACGAACAGCAAACTAACTTTCGCCAAAGCTGCCAATACGCGCGGGCGGTATCCCTGATGCGCACAGGCGATATCGACGGCAGCCTGTCGCAGCTCGAGCTGCTGGAGCAAAAGATCAGTAGCGGCACAGCGCAATTGGATATCGGCAACCAAGCGGGCGTCGTTCATCGCCTGGCACAGCTTCATTTTGTGAGCGCCGACAGTAAAAAGACCGAACACTGCATTGGCCTATCGAAGGAACTCAATCAACTTAATATGGACACTTTGCTCAACGCAAGGCTGAAACTCCAGAGCTACAAACTGGCAGCCTGCCAAAACAACAAAAGCAAAACCTCCAGCCTGCGGGAAGAGCTCGCGCACTATCAGGACAGTGAAAGCAGCAATTTGGACGTATGTTTGTCGCAGCAAATCACCCACATTCGCCAGCCCAAGCCAACACAGCGGCCCATCCCCACACACACCCTAGCCAGTGATACAGCAGTGGAAGAAGCCATACAGCAATTGCACCACCGCTTTGGCAGCTGCCTGCGCTCACTGCAACTCCCAATCCGACAGCGCCTTTCTTAACGCGCCCATTTCCCCAGCATAAAACATGCGGGATGGACGCGGACAAAATCCCACAGCAACGCGGCGCAGCCAACGGGCCCAGCGATTCGAAACTAAAAAGACACTGACTCAGCTCCGCCAACACTCAAACAGAGTGTTAGAGCTTGTGATCTTCCGCCTTTGACTCACTGCAGACCTGTTCGATTCTCAACATCAAAAATCAAAATGAATGCCGGTTTCACTTTCTGCGTAGGCCCACAACTGGCGGCCTATGCTCTCATCTTGGGCGTAGGTATCAATCGATGCAGGCGCGGGGTAGCCATTTATTTCATCCGCGCCGTCTGGGCCGATATAGGCCCCACTGCTGAGGCTTTCGGTAGCAGCATACAGACTGGGAAGAGCCCCTTGATCGGCCTCCATATATGCCACCGTATTAATCATCTCTGGCGAGTCGTTACGCAGGAGCTCTGTTTTACTGACGCCGGGATGGCAGGCTACTGACAACACCTCCAAATCGTGCTCATCGATTCGTCTGCCCAGCTCCAGAGCGAACACCAGGTCCGCGGCCTTGCTTTGACCGTATTCCCGGAACTTGTTAAAAGGCTTTTCTAGCTTGAGATTATCAAAATCGATTTGGCTGTTGCGATGCGCAATGCTGCTGAGCGTGACCACCCGACCGCTGGCGCTTTTTTTCAACAGCGGGAACAACAGCGCGCTGAGCGCGTAGTGCCCAATGAAATTGACGCCAAACTGCGATTCAAATCCGTCCGCTGATTTAGCCGCTGGCGGGAACATGATGCCCGCATTGTTGATCAGCACATCAAGTGCATCGTTATCGCGCAGAAAACCCTGTGCAAACGACTTGACTGAATCAACGCTGTTCAGATCCAGCACCGCAATCGCCAGCTGCGCATCCGGCACCGCGGAAACAATACGCTGCTGCGCCTCCAGCAATTTTTGCTCACTGCGACCGGCCAGAAAGATCTTGGCGCCCTTTTTGGCCAGAGCCAAGGATGTTTCAAATCCAAGCCCTGTGTTCGCCCCCGTGATGAGAAATGATTTGCCCGATTGTGATGCTAGATTTTCTGCTGTCCAATTCATGTCATTTTCCCGGCTATAGATCAAAGGTGACTTTCGCGTGGTGCGTGTCCATGTATTCTTTCATGCGCTTAATCTTTCCGTTCTCGAAAGTAAACAGAAAGTGATAATCGTTGTCGTACAGCTCGCCGGCCGCTGTTATTGCTTTTAAGTTCGCCTCCGCCGCGACCTGCTCACCCTCGGCAAGCATGCCACTCACTGTGAACGCCACACCGCCTGGAAACATCGCAGACCCAGCGCCAAAGAAACCCAGGAAAAACGCCTTGTCGTGCTCACCCGCAGTTTGCAAATAGGCCGCCTTACCGTTGATCCACCAACTGAAATCCTCGGTGATCATAGACTGTAATTTGTTCACGTCAGACTGACGCATCGCTTCAATAAATTCTTTCACCAGCAGTTTCGTTTGACTCATGCCTGCAATCCCACTTCATTGATAGAATACACATACTGGTGACACGGCAATATGACCACAAGAAGGCACGCGTGTGTCAGCAAGTAACACACAGGTAAGCATTGCTGCGCAGCGGGCGCGGGGAGAATTCGAAATCAAAAACAAATCGATCGACGAGTACAACAACTGCCCATTTCACCTGGCGATGAACATCCTGGAAGGCAAATGGAAACTTGCGATCCTCTATGTATTGTCTGCCGAAGGCACCCTGAGGTTCAAGGAATTGCAGCGCGCCATCCCGGAGATATCGACACGCATGCTGAGCAAAGAGCTAAAACACTTGGAGCAAAAAGGCATTGTCAATCGCAAGGCCTATGCAACAGTGCCACCCAAGGTGGAATACTGCTTGACCGACATAGGCAAGAGTATCGACCCTGTCATAAGCAGTATCTCGGACTGGGGCAGCGCCTATATTCAAGCCTTAGAAAATCAATAGGCCGTACCACCGATCAAATCCAAGGCGTGGTGCTCACTGTTGTGCCAGCACCAAAATCTGAAACAGACCGAGCACAGACCTGTACAACAGTCCATCAGCCACTGGTTTGTTATCCACTATTATTCGCGGACAGCCATAAGTATTTTTTGCATACCCCACCAGCTTTCCCACCTCCTTGGGATGCAAATTAACTTATTTAAAGCACGGCGCCGAGCAAGCAATTTCAACAGAAATCCGAAAATAATGAACGTTGAACACAAGTCCCCTCGCTAGTAGCCGTTAATAGACGGTAACCTTTCTTATGTATCTCAGCATTCATGTCGATACAGCAATTAGTGCAATCAGCCTCATTCCGAGTTTTAGCGATGTATCTGAAAATAATAAGCGCGTTCATATTGTTAGCAACAGTCTCCACTGGCTTGCAGGCAGACGTCTACAAGTGCAAGCTCAGCTCCGGTCGAACCAGCTACCAGCAATCCATTTGTCCCAGCGACGCTGTGCAGCACATTGTCCACATATTCGGCAATTCGTCTCGCACCAGCGGCGGCTACAGTGAGTCCGCCAACCCCTGGGTCCTCAAGCTGGCCGCTAAAGAAAGGGCTCGCGACAAGGCAAATTTAGCGCGCGCAGAGCGACAACAAGAATCCAGAGAGCGTATTAAGTACGCGGCACTGACCAAAAAGCGGGACGAGAAACACTGCAAAGAGTACAAAGCGCTGTACAAAAAACGCAAAAAACAAGGTGGAGTGAAAGTCATCAACGTTGCCACGGGGAAAATTAGCCTCGACAAGAGCAAAATGTCAAAAGACCTGATCCGATCGACCAAAGACACCCGCGACATGTACTGCGGCTGAACCGTTCAGCTGTAGGTGCACTGCCCTAATGCACGCCGCACAGCACTGTGGGGCTCATTGATGAGCCGCTTGGCAGCGATTCAAAACTCTCATCAATCGCGCAGTGACATGAGGTGCGTTGAACTCATCAAGCAGCGCTGACATCAGAAGAGCGCCGGGGGTCTTCCTCTCCAGTAACTTCTATGCGCAGGACACGCAGACCGTTTTGGACGTGTGGCAGTACACTGCAGGCTGGTGGACAGCGGATGCCAATTTGGACAACAGCACGCTAATGTTACCGTTGAACAATGAATGCGAATACAGCCTCATCAATCACTGCAGCTGGGGCACGCTGCGCGCGCTTATCCTCGGCCGACTCGGCATCAAGCCCAGTCTCAACAATTTTGTGCTGAAGAATTTCACGGGAAATGGCATCGTCGCGATGCCGGTGCTGTACAAGCTGGCTTAGCAGCCCATCAGAACGCCGATGAGGTGATCAAATGCGCGGGTATCTGGTGTTTGATCTTATCGTGCAGTGCCGGCAGCAAAGACCAGTGCACGCCCTGCTTGTGGTGGTGCGCAGTGTGGTAACCCAGGTTTCCGGTGGTGATATTGTAAAAGCGGTTGAGGTTGTTCCTCGACGCCTCAAATTCATTCTCGGTGCTGAGCCCCGAGTGGTGATCGTAGGTAGCCCAAGCGGTCAGCAGCAAGCCATCAATCATCGGCAAGACAAACAAAAATAGCGCCGCCACTGGATTGAACCACGTCAGCACCGCCAC
>JAWSVD010000148.1:0-145 GCA_033852095.1 Granulosicoccaceae bacterium
CTCACCCACAGCGGGTGGTGCTGTTTTGTGGGTGAAGTTTTAGCTTTGCATTGCTCGCTGTCGGCGAGATTACCGGTGCGGCATTGTAAGAATGAATCCTCACCCCCAGCGGGTGGTGCTCTACTGTGGGTGAAGCTTCAGCTTT
>JAWSVD010000148.1:200-5409 GCA_033852095.1 Granulosicoccaceae bacterium
TTGTAAGAATGAATTCTCACCCCCAGCGGGTGGTGCTGTTTTGTGGGTGAAGTTTTAGCTTTGCATTGCTCGCTGTCGGCGAGATTACCGGTGCGGCATTGTAAGGATGAATCCTCACCCACAACGGGTGATGCTGTTCTGTGGGTGAAGCTTCAGCTTTACATCTGCTGCGCGATGACCGCGCGCTCGGCGCTGAACAGGGCGAGGAACTCGCTGCCCTTGCCCTCTTGGCTGTCGATCAACAGCTCGCCGCCGTGGCGCTGCAGCGCGTGTTTGACGATGGCGAGGCCAAGGCCGGTGCCGCCGAGCTCACGCGAGCGGCTCGGGTCGGCGCGGTAGAAGCGCTCGGTCAGCCGGGGCAGGTGTTCGGCGGGGATGCCCGGGCCGTTGTCGCTGACCTTGAGCGCGGGCCTTCCGTTGGCCTGTCGATACCATTGCACGGCAATCAGCGAGCCGGGCGGGGTGTAGCGCAGGGCGTTGCCGATCAGGTTGTGGGTGATGCTCTCTATCTCTGTGTGGCGCCCGTTCAGCAGCAGGCTGCGGTCGGCTTGCACAGTGGCCTGATGCTCGCTGAACTGGCCGGCGTCGATGAGCGTGGTGATGCTGCATTCGATCAGCTCGGCGACAGCGACGTCCTGTCCCTCGGTCAGCGCGGGTGCACTTTCTAATCGCGCTAGGGATAAGAGGTCCCGCACCAGATCCTGCATGCGCAGCGATTGGCGCGAGACCGCGTTCAGCTGTTGCAGTTGTTCCTGCGTGAGGGCCGGGTCGTCGAGCAGCAGTTCCAGGTGGCCGTTGATGACCGTCAGGGGGGTGTGCAGCTCGTGCGAGACATTGGCCACAAAGGCCTGGCGCATTTCCTGATTGCGGATGTGTTCGCTGATGTCTTGGGCCAGCAACAGCTGGCTGCCAGCGCCGTAGGCCGCCAGCCGCAAGCGAAGGGTGGTGCTTGCATTGATGGGGCTTGGCAGCTCAATGGTGGAATCGGGCAGCTCGCCGTTGAGTAACATCAACAAGGCGGGGTCACGCAGCAGATTGTCCACCCGTTGGCCGCGGTCGCGTTTGTTGTCGATGCCCAGTACGTGGCGGGCGGCTTGGTTGCTGCCGATGATGCTGTGGTGCTGATCGAGAATTAGCGCGGCGTCGGGCAGGGCGTCGGCGCTGTCGCTGTACCAGCGCAGCACCTCGAGCAGCTTGCGGCGGCGCGATTCATTGCCGCGCCTGTCACGGCGCAGCTGACTGTAGATCTCCGCCCACAGGCCGGAATGCGCGGGCGGGGGCTTGCGGCCACCGTTTAGCCACTCGAGCAAACGCATGCCGTGCCACAGCATGTAAGCGCCCCATGCCATGCCGGTTGCCGCGAGCACCCAAGGCAATTGCTCGATGATCCAGCCCACTGTCAGGGCGGCGACAAGCAGTGCAAGGGCGCGCTTGCGTTCGTCGTTGACGGCATTTTGCATAGTGTTTCCAGGGTCTTACTTGTAGATTGTGGTGGGGTCAGGGCTTGTCGGCTGCCGATACTAGCTTGTATCCGGCCCCGCGCACAGTGTGTACCCAGCCGTCGGCGCCGCTGGGTTTGAGCAATTTGCGCAGTCTCAATATATGCACATCCACTGTGCGCTCCTCTAAGAAGGCGTTGCGACCCCAGACGTGGTCCAGCAGTTGCGCGCGGCTGTAGACGCGGTCCGGGTGCTCCATCAAGAATTTCAGCAACCGAAACTCGCTGCCTTTGATCGCCAGTGCCTGGCCGTTCACCGCGACGGTGTAGGAGGCCGTGTTGAGCGAGAGGGGGCCTACCTGCAACGGTTTGCCCCCGTCGGATCCCTGCTGGCGCCGCAGGTGGGCTTTCACCCGCGAGACGAGCTCGCGCGGGGAGAAGGGCTTGTTGAGGTAATCGTCGGCGCCGGCGTCCAGGCCGGTGATGACATCCGCTTCGTCGCTGCGCGCCGTGAGCAGGATCACGGTGAGGTCCTGGGTCAGCTCATCGCGGCGCAATCGGCGCACATATTGAACGCCAGTTTCGCCGGGCATCATCCAATCCAACAGGACCAAATGGGGCAGACCGTTCGCCAGGTGGGCATCTGCCAAGGCGGTGTTGGCGGCCTCTAAAACTGTGATGCCTTCACGTGCGAGGGCCGTGTGTATGAGCTGGCGTATGGCGGGCTCGTCTTCAACGATTAATACTGTATTTTCCATGCTTTCGCTGATTTCTCGGGTCGGCGCAGTCTGGCAGAATTCTGGGCCAGAGCACACGTTAAATCAGCGCAGTTTAGGCCGCTATTACTACAGGAATATGTCAAAACACGAAGACGACGGATTTATGGGTGTAACTATTTGTACACAGACTCACTGGACATGTATCGAGCTAAGAGCTAGCCTTGTAATGACCGTTCAACAATGGGTGCAGTGATGGGGCCGGTAAGAGCCAGAGTTAAAAAAACGATCAATAACAGTGAGATACTACCCGCCAGCGCTCAGCCGGATGCAGGACCAAAATTGATCGAAAGAGTCTGTGCGTATCTCGCACGGGAGCCCATGCGTGGGCGTTTGATGGCGATTCTCAAAATGTTGGGTTATCGGGACGAGCAGTGGATTCGTGTCGCCATGGCGGCCGAGACACGGCAGTTGATCGAGGCAATCGACGACGACAGCCATCAGGTCTTGGAAATATCCGGAAAAGTGTGGGAGGGCTACTTTCCTGAAGAGCGCTACCAGCAGCTGCACTACCCGGACATCGATATCTGCAAAGAGACCACTGATACGGCCTTTGATTTGATCGTGCTCGAGCAGGTGCTGGAGCACGTCTTGCAGCCGCGCCACGCGCTGAGCAACATCGCCGCGTCGCTCAACCCAGGCGGCCATGTGTTGGTGACCACGCCGTTTATGGTGCGCTTTCACGGTTTTCCGTTGGATTGCAGCCGCTGGACAGAAATAGGCATGCGCCAATTGCTGATCGACGCGGGCTTTGAGGATGAGAATATCCACACCGGCTCCTGGGGCAATAAGTCCTGCATGCTCAGCAATCTGCACGTCTGGCAGCGCTACAACCCCTACATCCACAGCTTGAAAAATGACCCGCGCTACCCGCTGATGGTGTGGGCGCTCGCGCGCAAAGCCACGGCGGAGCCTGATCAGCCCGCAGAAGAGCCGGTGGCTGATTTCTACGAATACCAAGAATCTACGCCCGAGCAGGGGCAGGCGGTCGCCTGAGGGTCCTCTTTAAAAAAACCGCGAGTCGTGGCGCTTGGCCAACAATAGCCTTGCGCAGTAGGGATTCTAGTTCTAGCCCAAGCTCCTAGCCGCAGGTCTGTAGAAATCTTGGGCAGGCTGGACTGTTTCTACTCCCCTGAGCTGGGGGAATGCAGACGTTCAAGATGTCATGAAACGCTGTTGTGACGCCACCTGCAGGAGCGTTGCGTGTAGGGCGGGAGCGTTCGGCAGATATAGCCCTTGCTTGCGCCGCGGCCTTGCCTCACAATAGCGAGCTTAACAAGTTCAATGGTGGGCCGTGCTGGTCCTCTCGCGACGATACGTGGTGAACCCCGTCAGGCCCGGAAGGGAGCAGCGGCAACCACCGACTCGGGCGCCGGGATGTGGCTGGCACGGTGCACCGCCCTCACAAAAGCAGGGGCGCCTGTCTCAGGCTCGCCCCCTAGCAGTCCGTTCAAATAGTTAGCGAGCGAGCTGGCTGGTGACAAGGCGAAACCCGCACAGAGAGCCGTTTACTCCGGTAGACAAGCGCTCACTGTGACCCGGTATTCCGGGCGGTTTTCACGCTGTCAGCAGCCCCGCAGTGGATTTTGAGCAGGCTGTCAGCGGTGGTTTTATCCACCTGCCCACATACGACGAGCCTCTATGAGTTACCAGGTCCTGGCGCGCAAATGGCGGCCTCGGAGCTTTCAAGAGATGGCAGGCCAGGAGCACGTACTGCGTGCGATGGTCAACGCCCTCGACAGTCAGCGCCTACACCACGCATACCTTTTTACTGGCACCCGCGGTGTCGGTAAGACAACCATCGCGCGTATTCTCGCCAAGTGCCTCAACTGCGAAGTTGGCGTGAGCTCCACGCCCTGCGGTGAGTGCCGTGCTTGCACCGAGATAGATCAGGGTCGGCACATGGACCTGATCGAGGTGGATGCCGCCTCGCGCACCAAAGTCGATGAGACCCGCGAGCTGCTGGAGAACGTGCCTTACGCCCCCAGCAGTGGCCGCTTCAAGGTGTACCTCATCGATGAGGTGCACATGTTCACCAAGCACTCTTTTAACGCTTTGTTGAAGACGCTCGAAGAGCCGCCCGAGCACGTGAAGTTTCTGCTCGCGACTACTGACCCGCAAAAGATGCCGGTGACGGTGTTGTCCCGCTGTCTGCAGTTCAACCTCAAGCAAATCCCCGTGCCTGTGATCGGCGCGCATTTGACCAAGGTGCTGACCGAAGAGCGCGTGCAGCACGAGCCGCTCGCTGTTGATCTGGTGGCGCGCGCGGGCGAGGGCTCCATGCGCGACGCGCTCAGCCTGCTCGATCAGGCCATCGCCTTTGGCGAAGGTCAGGTCACCGCCGAAGGCGTGCAGAGCATGCTCGGCACCGTCTCCGAAGCGCGCCGCCTAGATATCCTCGAGCACGTGGTGGCGGGTGAGGGCGCGGGGCTGCTAGAGACCGTTGCCTCGCTCGATACTTTTGCCCCGGATTACGAAGCCCTGTTGGGGGATCTGCTCGGTATTTTGCACGCGATGGCGTTGGTGCAGACGGTGCCCGAGGTGGGTGACCTGACCGTGGCAGACACCGATCGACTGCGCGCCATGGCAGGGCAAGTGCCCGCCGCGGACGTGCAGCTCTACTACCAGATAGCCCTGTTGGGCCGGCGCGACATGCCGCTGGTGCCCAACCCGCGCCAAGCCTTCGAGATGACGCTGCTGCGCATGATGGCCTTCAGGCCCGACGTCGCCGGTGCCGCTATTGCGCCGCCAGTGGCTTCGGGGCAGGGTGCTGCGGCACCAGCCGCGGCGGCGGTGGCGCCCGCGGGTGCCACGGTAGCGGCGGCGGCCGGTGGGGTCGCGACTGATGCGGGGGGCAAGTTGACCTTTAAGGAGCGGATGGAGCTGGCGCGGCGCGAAGCCTCAGGGCAGCCCGAAGCGGCTCCGACACCGGCTCCTGCTCCGGCACCAATACCTGCGCCCGCGCCGGCACCAGCTCCTGCGCCGGCACCAGCTC
>JAWSVD010000148.1:5446-11266 GCA_033852095.1 Granulosicoccaceae bacterium
CACCAGCTCCCGCTCCTGCGCCAGCACCAGCACCAGCACCCGAATCGGTTCCAGCTGCAATAGCTCAGCCGGGGCTGGTTACGGGCGCAATCAACGCGGAGAACTGGGCGGATGTGATTAAGGCCACGGGTGTCGCGGGCATGCCGCAGCAGCTCGCGCTGCACTGTGTGCCAAGTGCCCTTGAAAACGGCGTTTTAGGCCTGATCTTGGTAGAGCAGTTTGCGCACCTCAATGCCCCGAGTTTTGTGGATCGGCTGCAGCAGGCTGTCAGCAAATACCTGGATGCACCGACCAAGGTGCAGATAGCGGTGGGGCAGGTCTCATCTGCAACACCTGCGCAACGTGCGGAGCAGGCCATCGCCGACCGTCAGGCGCAGGCCGAGCAGGCGATCTACGACGACCCGCTGGTGCAGGATTTCCAGGCGCAGTTTGACGCCGAGGTGCAGGCCGGCAGTATCCGTCCCTTGGATGAGCCGCCCGAAGGCTATTACTGATACGGCGCACGCGCTCTGCATTCACAATTAATCGAATATTTGGCGCGCCTTCGGGGCTCGCCGCTGAAGGAGAAGAGCATGAAAGGTGGTATGGGCAACCTGATGAAGCAAGCGCAGAAGATGCAGCAAGACATGCAGCGCGTGCAGGATGAAATTGCAGCCATGGAGGTCGAAGGCCAGAGTGGCGGTGGACTTGTCAAAGTGCTGATGACCGGCAAACACGAAATCCGCCGGGTCAACATCGATGACAGCCTGGTGGGCGATGACAAGGACATGCTGGAAGATCTGGTAGCCGCAGCGGTCAATGACGCTACCCACAAGGTGGAAGCTGAGACCAGCAGCCGCATGGGTGACGTCACCCAGGGCATGAATATTCCTGGCATGAAGATGCCTTTCTAGGGGGTCTAGCGTGAAGCAGTCGCTTGTTCATGTGGCCGTGATTGTTCGCGACTACGACGAGGCCATCGCCTTTTATACTCAGGTGCTGCGTTTCGAGTTGATAGAAGACATCTATTTGCCCGAGCAAGACAAGCGCTGGGTAGTGGTGTCGCCGCCCGGCTCTGCAGGTGCGACGGTGTTGTTGGCGCGCGCCAGTACGCCCGAGCAAGAGGCTGCCATCGGTCAGCAGGGTGCAGGGCGGGTTTGGCTCTTCCTTAACACGGATGATTTTCGGCGAGATTACGATGAAATGCGTGAGCGCGGTGTCAAATTCGTGCGCGAGCCGGTGCAGCAGCCCTACGGCTGGGTGGCGGTGTTTGAGGATCTATGCGGCAACCGTTGGGACCTGCTCGAGCTGGTCGCTGATCACCCCATGAGCGGGCGTTAGGAAAGAGAATGAGTGATTCACTGCTGACCGAGTTGATCGAGCGCTTTTGCGTGCTGCCCGGCGTGGGGCCGAAATCAGCGCAACGTATGGCGATGCATTTGTTGCAGCGCGAGCGCACGCGGGGCCTGCAGTTGGCGCAGGTGATGGAGCGCGCCATGCGCGAGATCGGCAATTGCGAGCGCTGCCGTACGTTCACTGAGCTCGCCATCTGCAGTCGCTGTCAGGATGCAGAGCGGGATGTCTCCAAACTCTGCATCGTTGAATCCCCCTCCGATGTGTTCGCGATCGATCGTGCAACGGAATATAAGGGCTTGTATTTTGTCTTGATGGGGCAGTTGTCGCCACTGGACGGGGTGGGGCCTGCGGAGCTCGGTTTGGACGTATTGCAGCTACGGCTGTCGGCCACGGGGCTGGAAGAGCTGATCATCGCCACCTCCAGCACAGTGGAGGGTGAGACTACAGCGCACTACATCACTGAGATGGCGCGCGCGGTGCAGCTGTCGGTGACGCGCCTGGCCCAGGGCGTGCCCATGGGCGGCGAGCTCGAATTCCTCGACGGCGGCACCCTGCAGTATGCCTTTAAAGGCCGGCAGCAGGTCTGAGCGCTCGGCAGAACCTGCGCGGGGCTGTATTAATCCAGTGGGCTTTCATCTGATGCTGCCAAAGTATCTTCGTTGACTTTCACCCCAAATTCATAGCTGATGGGCCCGGCAGGTGCGGTGCGGTAGATCCCCAGTTCTGTGTTGTCTACGACCACGTAGTATTTTCCGGCCACTAAATCGGAGGGCATCGGCAGGCTGAAATTATAGGCCGAGTCGAGTTCGATGCCGTATGAACTTCGAAAGGCCTCATCGCTGGGGTTGGCGGAGGCTGGCAAGCCAGCGATTGCGCTGGTGTAGGCGCTGCGTTCCGTCTCGTTCATCAGCCAGATATCAAAGCTGTCACCCGCTGGGTTGTTGACGTACAGCCACACAACAGTTTGCTCATCCAGGGTGAAAGTCTCGTCTTTGAATCCGCCGAAGTCCACATCGGCTGTGCCCATTGTCGGTGGGAATTCAGGCCGGGTCGAGCCGCCTGGATCGGTCTCTTCACCGCCCGTCTCTTCGCCGCTTTCTTCCGCTTCCGCACTGCTTGCAGTGCTGTTGCCAAACTGTGTGCTGCCGTCTTCGCAACCCGAAAACAGGGCGACGGAAGCCAGAAGTGCCGCGATCAGGTGAAGCCGAAAATTGGGTGCGCGCATGCCTTTGCCTTAGTGGGGTGTATATGCCACTAAAGCATGTGATATACCAAGCGCGCTAATTTGGGTCAATTGTCATTTAATTCTTACTCCACCGTCACGCTTTTCGCCAGGTTGCGTGGTTGGTCCACGTCCCGGCCCAGCGCGGTGGCGATGTGGTAGGCCAGCAGCTGCAGGGCCACGGCCATCAGCAGCGGGTGCAAAGCGGCGTGGGTGTCGGGTACGCGAACGATGTGCGTGCTCATCTTCTCAATGCGGGCGTCACTCGCGTTGGTGATCACGATCAGCTCCCCGCGCCGCGCTTTGATCTCTGCCAGCGAGCTGATGGATTTGTCCAGCAGCTCGTCGTTGGGCAGGGCGACCACGGTGGGCATCTGCTCGTCGATCAGCGCCAGCGGGCCGTGTTTAAGCTCCGATGTGGGGTAGGCCTCTGCGTGCAGGTAGGCGATCTCCTTGAGTTTCAATGCGCCCTCCATGGCAATGGGGTGCGCCGCGGCCCGGCCTATAAAAAACGCACTGCGCGCGTCCTGATACACGGCGGCTATCTCGGCAATCTGCGTGCTCAGGGCCAGGGTTTCTTCGATCTGCTCCGGCAGTGCCTCAAGTGCCGCGATCATCTGCCCGCCGGCCTGTGGCGACAGGTCGCGAATCCGGCCCAGATACAGGGCCAGCAGTGCAAAGCTCGCCACCATGCTGGTGTAGGCCTTGGTCGAGGCAACAGATACCTCCGGCCCCGCGTGCATGTAGATGCCGCCGTCAACCTCCCGCGCCAGGCTGCTGCCCACCACGTTGTTGATGCCGATCACCTGGCCGCCCTTGCGCTGTATCTCGCGGGTAGCGGCCAGGGTGTCGAAGGTCTCGCCGCTCTGGCTCACCACCACGTACAGCACGTCGCGCTCGATCACCGGGTTGCGGTAGCGGAATTCCGCCGCTGGCTCGGCGCTGGCGGGCAGGCGGGCGAGGTTCTCAATCATGTGCGCGCCGCTCAAGCCCGCGTAATAAGCAGTACCGCAACCGAGTATCTTCACGGCGCGTACATCCAGTAACTCGCGGGCGTTGATGTTCAATCCGCCCAGCTTCGCTGTGTTAAATCGCTTATCAAGCCTGCCACCCAGGGTGCGGGCGATGGATTCGGGCTGTTCGAAAATCTCTTTGAGCATAAAGTTCGGGTAATCCCCGAGCCCGGTCTCGGCACCCAGCGCTTCCAGTGTGGTGGTCTGCGGCTCCCGCGCGCCCGTATCCAGTGAGCGCACCTGCATGCCCTTGGGGGTGATCAGCGCCACGTCACCGTCCAGCAAGTGGCTTGCCTCTCGAGTGTGGCGCGCCAGCACTGAAGTATCGGAGGCCACCAGCATCTCGCCCTCGCCAATGCCCACCACAACCGGGCTGCCGGCACGGGCAGCGATCAGCATGCCGGGGTTCTCTGCGTCAATCACCACCAGGCCATAGGTGCCCTGGATGGACTTCAGCGTGCGGCAGACAGCTTCGAGCAGGTTGTCGTCCTGCTCCAGCTCGCGCCGAATCAAATGCGCTAACACCTCTGAATCCGTCTCGCTGCGCATCTCCACGCCGCTGGCGATCAAGGATGCGCGCAGCTGATCGGCGTTCTCGATGATGCCGTTGTGGATGATAGCGATGCGCTCATCGCCGCTGAGGTGCGGATGGGCATTGGGCTCGTTCGCCTCGCCATGCGTGGCCCAGCGGGTGTGGCCAATGCCGCAGTTGCCTTTTAAGGTCTCCGGCTCTTTGGCTGTTAGGTTTTCCAGTTTGCCCGGTGCGCGCAGCAATTTGAGCTTGCCGCGGTGTTGCAGCGCCACGCCCGAGGAGTCATAACCTCGGTAGGCCAGCGCGCGCAGCCCGTCCATCAAAATTGGGGCCGCTGCTTGGTTGCCGGTGTAGGCGATGATGCCGCACATAAGTCTTCTCTCTGTGTATTAATGGAGCGCTGGATCAGCCGTAGATCATCCGTCGCACCTGGCGCTCGCTGAGCGCGGGCGCGGGGAATCGGCGCTGCTGAAGTTCATTCAACAGCTGGCTGTAAATGCGCTTGTTGTTTAGCCCCTGAGCTTGCAGTTCTAGGTGCCGCCGCCGTACAAAGGCCTCGCAAGGCTCACTGAAATAGGCGAGCACCTCCGTGATCAAGTGCTGGGCTTCGGCGGCGGTCAGGCGGCTGCTGTAACAAATGTGCTGCAACAGCTCTTCGGGTAAGTGCTCAGGGTTCATGGGGCGAATATAGGCCGGAAGCTAGAGAGACTGGAGTATATTGCCCGAAATCGGGCAGAAAATTCGGTTGATTGCCCGGTTGAGGCGGTTTTCCTTGCGCGAGCTTGGTGCGCCCACGACTTATTGTTCCAGCGAGAGTGATCGCCTCGGCGATGCCGTGTGGGTGTGTAGTCCGGAATTGGCGCTGCGGTATCTGGCTCAGTGCAACATGTTTTGTCTCGCGTCATGTGCCGAGCCTAGGCGGTGCTAAGGCTGACTGCGCCACGGCTGGCTGTAACTTGTGGGTGAGCCTTTAGGCTTACATTGCTCGGTCCAGTCTCGGTTTGACGGTTTCGATGTAGCGGCTTGATTCTCTGGCTTTGATGCCCTTTATCGCCGGGCGGCGAGTCACCTATTAGTGCTAATCCTTCCCAAAATGGCACGCCCGTGTCTTCGTTTTGCTGAGCAAAACCGCTGCGTTGCTCGGTTTGGCGGGGGCCGGCCGGGAGCAGAGCGCGGAAACTCGCTGCGCTCAGACAGCCACGCCCCTTAATCCAGTCAACGCTGCGCTACTCACTCGAATGTGGGGCCACAGTTCGGTGTGACTTGTGGGTTATAAGTGGCAGGGGCTGGGGAGTTCTTGGCTAGCTTGCTTTGAAGCTCTTTGCGCTTCCCGTGTTGCACAGCGTGGCCATGACGAGCCAAGGGTCTGGGGACGGCAGAGCCACCACGCGTCTCAGTCGAATTGGCTGGAGGTTCTGCTTTAGCTGAACAGCTGATACTTGGTTTCTCCTGTTGCACACTTTTACCGCAGATACTGGCTGAGTCTTTCCAAAACAATGAATGATAAACTGGAGTACTGATTTAGCTCGAGGAAGAAAATGGTGGCTATGGAAAAACACGCTGTTCGTCTTGTCCGCTACCGGTGCTATCGAATAGACGGCAACGAGATGGCTAGTATTGCAATGTCTACTGTTGCGGTTTTAAGGGTTGTATGAGTGACGTTTTGAAGTTTGGGCGTTCGGCTTTGCGTGTGCTGGCTCCGATGGTTGTTGTGTTTG
>JAWSVD010000612.1:0-529 GCA_033852095.1 Granulosicoccaceae bacterium
GGGCACTACCAGATCATTGCCAAGCACAGCACTCAGTGCACAGATATCAACGCCCCCAGCCAAAAGAAAGGAGCGCGTGCTGTGCAATGGGTTTGCCAGGGCGGAGCAAGTCAACAATGGGCGCTCAAAGAGCTGCAAGAGGGCTATGTCCAGTTAGTGGCAAAACACAGCGGTCTTTGTTTGCATGTGCAGCGTTCATCGCCCAAAGACGGGGCGAATTTTGTGCAGTGGCCATGCCACGGAGGCGGGAGGCAAGTGTTTAAATTAGTAGCAGTGAAATAAGTAAGCAATAGTGAGTGCTCGAACTTCGAGACTATGGCCTTTTTAAAATATAAATATTGAAGTTCTGGAGAAAGAACTAAAGCGATGTCCCGCAGCGCATCTATGGCACTAAATGTAGGCAAGGTCAATACCTTCGTGCCCACTGGCTACACCGAGCAGCTTGACGCAGGCCGCTCTGGCTGGCGGTAAACAGTCAGAGAAGGCTACAGCTGTGCCATCCGTCCTACCAGCAGCGCCTTGCAAAATA
>JAWSVD010000613.1:0-754 GCA_033852095.1 Granulosicoccaceae bacterium
TCTAGGCCGTGCAGGGCGATGGTGTTTAGCCAGGTGTCTTGCTCATCGGGCAGTTGGGGCCAATTGCCCAGCGCCACGCCTTTCATGTAGCCGGTGCACCATTCTTCAACCACAACGACGCTCTCGTCGACAGAGCTGACGTTAAATTGTGCTGTAAAGGCCTCGGGGCGTTGCATCAAAACCGTGGAGGCGTTGTTCATCACGGTGATCAATAGGCCGACAAAGCGTTGCAGCTCTTGCTCGCTCGCCCACTGGGGTTGCTTGTCTTCGCCGCCCCACAGGGCGGGCAGCCACTGGCTGGGAAAGACCGCTTCGGGGCCGGAGACAATGGCGGCAAAAAAGCCGTCCAGCTCTGAGATACACAGCACCGAGTCGTCGTTGCCGTATTTGTCTAAGCAGTCGTCGATAAAGTCGATGTTTTTTTGATCACTCAGGTCTTGGTTCATGCGGCCTCCGGTTCTATGTGCTGCGTACGGAAACTGTCAGTACAGTCCCGTGAGTGCGTGGGTACATCTTCATTGATTAGTGGCAAAAAATCGGCACCGTGCTGTCCACCATAAACCCCGTCCCAGGGTGCAGGCGCAGGGTGTTGATGGCGGGGCTGGTGGGGCTTGCAAAAACCACTCTGCCCACACCTGAGAAGAGGCCGCGGTCGACGCTGATGATCTCCGGGTCGGCGGCGGCGAGGGTTTCGAGAGCATCGAAATTCCGGTGGTAGATCATGTAGTCGACGGGGCCTTCGTCTTTGCCTGTC
>JAWSVD010000149.1:0-46953 GCA_033852095.1 Granulosicoccaceae bacterium
GCTGAAATACAACTCGTAACCGCCTTGCTCTACGTAGCCTAGGTGCGGCACGGCGAGCACATTCGCAAGCGTCATCAGAGGTTCTGTCGCCGGGGTCGCGGGCTCTCGATCAAACACGTCCAAAGCGGCACGCTTGCTGGGGTTCTGGCGCATCTCTTCATACAGCTCACCCCGCTCTACCAGTTCCGCTCGGCTGGTGTTCACGAACAGCGAATCGGGCTTCATCGCATGCAAGTCAGCGCGCGTTACACAGGCCCGCGTCACCTCGTTCAAACGCAAATGCAGGCTCAGCACATCGGCACAGGCAAAGAACGCGGCTTTGCTCGGCGCAGCCTCAAAACCATCGAGCACCGCTTTGTCGCGGGAAGGCTCGCGCCCCCAGACCACCACCTCCATATTAAAAGCCTTGGCGTACCGGGCGATGCGCTGGCCGATCTTGCCATAACCCCAGATACCCAGGGTCAGCCCGTTGAGCGCACGGCCCAGACCCAGCGGCCCTGACTGTTGCCACTGTTGATCTTGCAGCCGGGCTGCGTAAGCGGGTATGTGCCGCGAGGCGGACATGATCAGGCCCCAGCAGAGCTCGGCGGGCGCGACGGGCGAGCCCACGCCCTCTGCCACGTCCACGCCGTATTTTTTGCACAGCTGCGCGTCGATGTGGTTGCTGATTTTTCCCGTTTGGCTGATCAGCCGCAACTTGGGGAGCTTGGCTAGCAGTGATTCCGTGATCACCGTGCGCTCACGGATCAGCACCAGTGCCTCAACATCAATGAGACGCTCCACCAGCTCCGCTTCAGTGTAACTCTCGCTCAGCAGCAGAACATCGTGCGCGGCCAAGAGTTTGAAACAATCCAATTGCCGGACTGCGTTTTGATAGTCATCCAGAATAGCGAGCTTCATGATTCTCCTCGGGCGGCCAACAAAAGACTGGCCGGTATCATCTTGAATTTTTTTTTTCAGTAATGGGCAGTTTAAACAAGCTGTGCCTTGCGAAGCGACTTTGTCACAGCGTACCCTGACTTGTACGCCAGCGAGCAATTCAACGCAGCCACCGGAGAGACACATGATCAGCGCAGAGTTTTTGATGACATCCCTTATTGTGGTGCTGATCCCCGGCACGGGTGTCATCTATACCCTGTCGACTGGCTTGTTTCAGGGCGCGCGCGCCAGCCTGTTTGCCGCCCTGGGCTGCACACTGGGCATTCTGCCGTCGCTGTTGGCCTCTGTGCTGGGCCTCGCCGCAATTTTTCACAGCAGTGCATTAGCGTTTCAGTTGCTCAAATTTTTTGGTGCCGCGTATTTAATCTATTTGGCGTGGGCCACCTGGAAAAATGCCGGCCAGCTTGGGATTCGCGATGAAGGCACTCGGCCGAGCCTGTGGCGAATCAGTCTAAAGGGTTTTTTGATCAACACGCTCAACCCTAAATTATCGCTGTTTTTTCTCGCCTTCTTGCCGCAGTTTGTGCTGGCCGATGCGGCGACACCGCTGGCCCATATGTTGATCTTGGGCAGTGTGTTCATGGCCATGACGCTGCTGGTTTTCATGCTGTACGGCGTGCTCGCCAACAGCGTGCGCGAGCACGTCATTCATTCGCCCAAAATCACGCGGTACCTGCAACGTGCCTTCGCTCTCGGTTTCGCCGCACTGGGCAGCAAACTGGCGCTGAGCGATCGCTGAAAACAGCGACCAGGGCTGCTCTGATCTAGTCAGCGCTCGCTCCTCTTTTTTTCTTCGGCGCAATTTCTGAATAGACGTAGGAGTCTTCTGGCTCAAATTTCACCAGCGGATAGCTGGGCCAGAGCACCAATATTTTCTGTATCACTCGCCGCATGGCGGTGTCGAGCTGCCGGTCGCTCACATCCAGGCTAGGCCTGTCGAAACAGCGCTTCAACTCTTCGCGCGACATCTGCTCATCGGCGTACCGCATCAGCGTTTGCAACAGGGTGAAATCCACGTCACGGAAGGTTTCGGTGCGGCCCTCCAGAGATGCTGTCTGCTCATGGTTATCGAGCTTGGGGGTTCGCGAAGCTTGGGCAATGGCAGGCACGGATACGGTCTCGGGCTTTTAGGGTGTCGGCTACTATGCAGCAGCGGGGGCCAAGGTTCAAATGGTAGCGTTCAATAGCCGCCCTTCAACTTCAGGCACTGAGCCACCTCAACGCGGCGCATCTTGCCACTACGCGCCCAATACCGATGTCGCCGAAAACTGGAAATTGGATGGCCTGACATAGGCCCTCGATACTTCCAGCACATCGCCGCCCGCGCCCCAGCCCAAGCGATCAGCCTGGATCAACACCTCGCCCTCCTTCACCGCGAGCGCCTGTGCAGTCTCAGCATCTGCCTCACAGGCACTCACGACATCAGTCACCGAGACCACGGGTTGATTGAGGCGCTGAGCCAAGAGCAGATACAAAGACGCGTTTTCCAAGTCCCGGCGCTGCAGACACCCCCACACACGGTGTGGCAGGTACACCCGCTGATACACCACCGGCTGCCGGTCCACCAGTCGCCGCCGCCGCAACAACACTGGCTGCCCCTGGCCCGCATCAAAGTAGACATCAGTTTGCAGACTGCCTCCGCTGAGCCCGTAAGCCAACACATGCGTCTGCGGCGTCTTGCCGCTGGCCCGCACCAGCGTATGGAAATCGGCGAGTTCGCTGAGCGGCTTGACCACGACGGGGCTGGCAACCCGCGAGACACGCCCCTGGCCCTTTTCCAACAGGCCCTGCTGCTGCAACAACGCCAAGGCGCGGCGCACAGTCGTGCGGCTGGCCCCATAACGCTGCTGCAACCGCTGCTCAGGCGGTAATGGCGCTTGCGCGCGCCATACGCCGCCCAAAAGTTCTTGAGCTATCTGCCGCGCCAGCCGCTGATACTTGAAGTCAGTCACCGTTTCACCGAATCGCCCAATTATAGAGACAAGTTACACGAATATAACACGGTGTTTAGCCATTTTTATGGTGTACTTCATCAATATTCGAATTGACTTGTCTCTTTTTTATATTGCCTACTAAGCACAGACAAAAAACCTTTGGAAAACGCCCATGAGCACAGCACCACGCGCCAATTCGCTGCGAACCGGCCCCGATGAAAAAGGCATGTTCGGCATCTACGGTGGTCAATTTGTCGCCGAAACCCTGATCCCCAACATCCTAGAGCTGGACAAGGCCTACCGCGAGGCCAAGCAAGACCCGAGCTTTCAGGCCGAACTCGATCACTTGCACAAGCACTACACCGGCCGCCCCAGCCCTGTGTATTTTGCTGAGCGGCTCACCGAGCACCTGGGCGGCGCGAAGATCTATTTCAAGCGCGACGAGCTGAACCACACCGGCAGCCACAAGATCAACAACTGCCTGGGGCAGATTCTGCTCGCCAAGCGCATGGGCAAGACCCGCATCATCGCCGAAACGGGCGCTGGCCAGCACGGCGTGGCCGCCGCCACGGTATCCGCGCGCTTCGGCCTGCCCTGCCATGTCTACATGGGCGCCACGGATGTGCAGCGCCAGGCACCTAATGTCTTCCGCATGAAACTGCTCGGCGCTGAAGTCACCGGCGTGACCTCCGGCGCTGGCACACTCAAAGACGCCATGAACGAAGCTCTGCGCGACTGGGTCACCAACGTACACGACACCTATTACATCATCGGCACCGCCGCTGGCCCACACCCCTACCCCGAGCTGGTCCGCGATTTCCAATCGGTGATTGGCAACGAGGCCAAACAGCAAATCATGGAGATCGAGGGCCGTCTGCCCGACACCGTGATCGCCTGTGTCGGCGGTGGATCCAACGCTATCGGCCTATTTCACCCCTTCCTCGACGATGAAGGCGTGGAGATCATCGGCGTTGAAGCCGGCGGCAAGGGACTGGACACCAAAAAGCACTGCTCCTCGCTGACAGCGGGCAAGCCCGGCGTGCTGCACGGCAACCGCACCTACCTGCTGCAAGATGACGATGGCCAGATAGAAGAAGGCCATAGCATCTCGGCCGGTCTGGACTACCCAGGCATCGGCCCCGAGCACAGCTGGTTGCGAGACATAGGCCGGGTCAAGTACGTGCCCGCCATGGACGACGAGGCGCTGGAGGCCTTTCAGCTGCTGTGCCGCTTGGAGGGCATTATCCCCGCGCTGGAGCCCGCACACGCACTGGCACACGTGATAAAAATCGCCCCCACCCTGCCCAAGGACCACATCATCGTGATGAACCTCTGTGGCCGGGGTGACAAAGATGTCTTTACCGTGGGCGAAGCCCTCGGCGTAAAACTGTGAGGCAGCAAAACATGAGCAACAGACTAGACACAACTTTCGCCACGCTCAAAGCCGAGGGGCGCGCTGCGCTGATCTCTTACGTCTGCGCCGGTGATCCCGACACCGAGACCGCCGCGCAGGGCATCATCAAAATCATCGACGCAGGCGCCGATATCGTCGAGATCGGCATGCCCTTCACCGACCCAGTGGCCGATGGCCCCAGCATCCAGGCAGCCGCCATACGTGCACTGGCCGGCGGTCAGAACACCATCAAAACCTTACAGACCGTGCGCCAGGTGCGCGCCGCTCACCCCGACACACCTATCGTGTTGATGGGATATTACAACCCCGTCTACATCTACGGTGTGGAGCGCTTTATGCAGGACGCGGGCGAAGCCGGCGTGGACGGCATGATCATCTGCGACCTGCCGCCTGAGATGGACCACGAGGCGGTTCCCGCTGCCACCGAGAATAATATATCCCTGATTCGATTCGTCACACCGGCCTCGGACGAAGCCCGTATCGATTTTGTGCTGGACGGTGCCAAGGGTTTTATCTATTTGGTCTCAATCGCGGGCGTCACCGGCAGCGCGGGGCCAGACATGGAACACGTGCAGCGCGGCATTGACACCATCAAAGCCAAGACTGATCTGCCGGTCTGCGTCGGTTTCGGGGTTAAGACCCCTGAGCAAGCTGCCACGCTCGGGAAAATGGCTGACGGCGTGATCGTGGGCTCGGCACTGGTGAACGCCATCGCCGACAGCCTGGACGGCGACGGCGCGGCAACTAAGACAACCACCGGCGCCGCGGCCTCCGTGATCAAGGGCCTCGCCGACGCGATGAAGTAAAACTCATTGAGCGCTGCACACAGCAGCGCTCTGCCCCCCCCATTCAGTCTCCCCCAACACCCCCTCCCTGCTCTCGCAGCGCCCTCGATCGCCCAGCTAGCACGCTGCAATGACCCAGATTGCGCCAGCGCAACTAGGAACAGGGCGACGCTCAGCTACAATGCAGTAAGCACTACGCCACCGCGCCCACACCAGCACCAGCCAGACCGAATAGGGAGTCATTCATGACCGCAAAAATCAAAGCCAAACTGCCATTTGTTGTACTGCACGGGGACGAGATGGCGCAGATCGCCTTCGACCGTATTTTGCAGCAATTCCTCAGCGCCTACGTGGATATCCCGCTGATAGAGATCGATTTATCTGCCGAAGAGCGCCTGTTGAGCAATGGCCAAGTCGTTCAAGACGCCATCGCCGCTCTCAAAGAACACGGCGTGGGCATCAAAAACGCGGGCATGACCGTCAACCGCGATCAACTGGATGAACTGCTGGCCAAGCACCCGCAGATCAAGGAAGAAGAACTGCACCGGCTGGCGACCAAATCCCCCAACGGCGCGATTCGCAAGGGCATTGGCGGCAACATCATCCGCGAGGACATCCCCTTCCACAACATCGAGGTCAAACGCCCCGAATGGATCGGTCGCGACATCGATGTGTTCACCATGGACAACGGCGGCATCAAGCACAGCCACAACGAGCTCTCCAAAGCGACTGGCGTGGTCAAGCTGCTGTTCGTGGGCAGCAGTGGCGACCCCGTCGAGCTGCATCGCCGCGACATCAACATTGGTGACCCCTGGTTGCTGAGCAGCAATGCCATGCAAGAAGTGCGTGACTGGGCACATGCTTTTTATAGCCGCGCTATTGCAGAGAAGCGCGACGCCTACCTCGGACTAAAAGACACGGTCATCGCCGGCTACGACGGGGTGATGCGTGAAGCCATCGAAGACATTTACGAGCGCGACTATCAAGCCAAATTCACCGAGCTAGGACTGGAATACCACTACGAACTGATCGACGCGCAGGCAGCACGCATAGTCTCCAACCCGCCCGAGCGAGCACTCTGGGGCGTGCCGGACAATACCAGCGGACGCAAGCTCTACAAGCTGGTTGAGCAGCTCAAGGTGAGCGGCATCCCCTCGCGCCGCGTATCTGTGTCCATCTCACGCATGAGCGCGGGCGGCGGCGACCAATACGGCAGCTTCAACTGCCCAGTCACCGAGGACGGCATCATCAAAGTGGTGTTGGACGGCGAGGAGAAACACGCCCGGCGTATCAACAAGGGTGACCCCATCTTGTTCATGTCCAATGACCGCGACGCCATCAAAGACTGGGTCGGGCAGGTTTTCCGCGATGCCTCCGCGAACGACAAGGAGGTCTACTTCGGCCTCAAGCGCGAATACATGGCCTACGACGATGTTTTCAGCGACGTGATCTCGGAGGTGCGTGTTGATCTTGCCAAGCGCGACACCCCACCGCCCTCGTTCATGATCATGCGACCCAGTAGCCAGCTGAAGAAAATGATCAGCGACCCACCACGCAATGCCCTCTACCCCGCTCAAAACCTCGACGGAGATATCTTCTCGGACATCTCCGCAGCCTTGGGCGGCAGCCTCGCCACCGCCAGCTCCATCATCGAGAGCAAGGACGGCACCATGCTCTACGAGGCACCGCACGGCACCGCACACGATTTGTACTTGATGTACCAAGAGAGCGACGGCAAGAAAGCACTGTTCAACTCATCTGCCCTGCTCTATGCCCTCGCCAACGCGCTGGAGAACCTGGCCAATCGCGAAAATAACAGCGCCCTCAAGGGCTACGCACAAGCCCTGAAAAAAGCCCTGATCGACACCGTGGGCCAGGGCATCATCACCGGAGATATCAAAGGCAAAACCAACGACCCCGATAATGAAAAGCTGGTCGATATGTTTGGCTTTTTGGATGCAGTTGAGAAGAACCTGCAGCTCTGAAGGAAAGCAAGGCTATTTCATTGCAGGTATCTAGCGGCGGCCTACAGTGGTAAAGCCCGGAATAAATGCAGGGTATTTTTATGCCTAGAGAAGTGCCCTTGCCCTGCACATCAATCGCAGCGCGCACTCATGCCGCCGTCGACGATGATCTCTGTCCCGGTGATAAAGCGAGATTCTTCTGAGCAAAGGAACAGCGCCGCGTTTGCCGTGTCACGTCCGTCGCCCATCCAGCCCAAGGGGATGCGCTGCAGCCGCGATTGCAGCAGCGCCTCTACGTCATTGCCCGCGCGCTGGCCTGCGAGGCGCGCCTCCACCATGGGGGTGTGCAACTGCCCGGGAACGACCGTGTTCACTCGAATTCCCTTCGGTGCAAATTCTACCGCTGTGACCTTGGAGAACTGGATGACAGCCGCCTTGGCCGAGGCGTAGGCTACCTGCGTTGAGCCGGTGTAGCGGATACCCGAGGTTGATGCGGTGTTCACGATAGCGCCGGCGCCCTGCGCTTCCATGAGCGGCAAGACACTGCGGCAGCTGAGATAGACGCTCTTCAAGTTAAAATCAATCTGACTGTCCCACTGCTGTTCATCCAGCGCGGTCGCACCACCCTTGGCTGAGCCGCCCACGTTGTTAACCAGAATATCCACTGCACCAAATCGTTCAATGCAAGCCTGAACCATGACGTCTACCGCAGAACTGTCCGTCATATCACAAAGATAAGGTTCTATCTGCCCCCCAGCTGCGCGTGCGCGATCTAGGGTTTCCGCCAAGGTGTCCGAGCGCAAATCAACGGCGAATATCTTGGCGCCCTCTTCGGCAAAGCGTACACAGGCCGCACGGCCGTTGCCCCAGCCGGGGCCGACACAGCCCGCCCCAGTCACAATCGCGACTTTCCCCTGCAAGCGCCCGGCCATATCAATCTTCCTCAAAACGATACAATTTGCTCGGATTATCGACCAACAGCGCTTGCAGAGCGGCGGCAGTGGGCGCGATCTGTGGCAGCAGATCGAACAGATCACCGTCGTCTGGCGGGTCGGTGCGGTAGTTGGGGTGCGGCCAGTCGGTGCCCCAGAGCACACGATCAGCAAAGCGCTCGACGATGCGCTGCGCAAATATCAACCCATCAACGTAGGGCGGTTCCTGCCTGGAAGCGCGTTCGCATCCCGATACCTTGCACCATATATGCGGCTTTTCAAGCAGGCGCATGAGTGCTTGAAACGGCGCCTGTGTCAGCCCTTCCGAAGCGTCTATACGCCCCATGTGATCAATGACAACAGTAACCGGCAGCTCTACCAGAACGGGGGTGAGCCTCTCGATCAGCCCCGCCTCCATGTGCAATTGCAGGTGCATGCCACGGTCGGCCAGCCGAGGTGCTAGCGCACGCAATTCATCATCAGTGGCACCGGGCGCCAGATGCGCCATGTAGTTGAAGCGCACGCCGCGAAAGCCTTGTGCGGCAAAACGATCCAGCGCTGCGTCATCGACACGAGCCGGTGCCAAGGCAACGCCGAGGTAGTGCTTGGGCCGTGCTTGCATCACGTCGATCACAGCGCTGTTATCAAAGCCGTGGCAGCCCGACTGCACGACAACGCAGCGCTCTATGCCCATGCGCTCATGCAGCGCGAAGAGAGCCTCCTTAGGGGCGTCGGCGGGTTTGAAGCTGCTGTTTTTGTCGTGAGGAAAACGCTCTGTAGGCCCAAAGACATGGCAGTGACAGTCAGTGGCGCCGGGCGGCAAAACTGCTACCGTCGGGCGCGGTTCCGGCAGCCATGTCAGTTGTCTATCTGTCATTTTGTAGCTCCTGCTCAGGATTGTCGCTCGGGGGCGGGACACGGAAAATGTTGATGGTCAGTGAAATCAGCGTGTAGTAGCCCAGCAAACCAACCAGATCGACCAATGCAGCAGCGCCCAGCACCTCTTCGGCCCGAGCATAGAGCAGGTCATCGACGGTCCGGCTTTCATGTGCTGCACGCGCCACATCGTGCACCGCCGCTTCGGCGGGGTCTCCGAACTCGGGGCGATGCCCGAGCCGAATTGCCTCGATGATCTCGGGCGCTAGACCCGCTTCAAGGGCAAAGCCCCTGTGGATCTGCCATTCGTATTCACTGCCGAACACCTGCCCCGTGACCAGGATCGCCAGTTCTGACAGCCGTGGCGCAAGCACCGTGTCATAGCGACAGTAGCGCCCCAAGTCCTGTGCCCTTGCCGCCAGTTCGGGCCGGTGCAGCCAGACCGCGAGCGGCCCTCGCACGCCGCCCCGCGGGCCGCCTGCGATGGCATCGTGAATCTGTTGCTGCCGCACATCATAGGTCGCCGGATCCGGCGCGGGCAGGCGCTGCTCCGGCCAACGCTTCATTTGCCGGCCTTTTGGGTCGCTTCCCAACAGGGATGCGCAGTGGCGAAAGCCTTCAGCCAACACGCCAACTGTGGGTAATCCGCGCGCCAATCCACGGGCTCGCGCCAAAGCAAATACCCCAGGCACGCGGCCAGAGTTATGGCGACAAGATCCGCCCGTTCGGCGTCCGGTGGTGATCGCTCAAACACCGCCAGACCACGCCGGATCTTGCCGCGCTGATGCTCGAGCCAGCGCTCTGACATTTGCTCAGGCTTGCGAAATCGCCCCTCATAAGTGACCAGCAGCGCCGCATCCGTGATGCCATCGGCCAGGCGAGCCAGGGTCAGGGCGCGATACCGCGCTAGGCCAGATGAGGGCAGCAGCAATTCCCTGCCGCTCATGCTGTCGAGCATCTCAAGGATCACGTGGCTGTCAAAAAACACCTCCTCCCCGATCAACAAGCAGGGCATCTTGCCCAGTGGATTTTGCGATCTCAGGCTGTCACTCTCGTCCAAAGTGTCCGCTGCTTGCAATATGACCCGCTGCTGAATACCCAGCTCAATCAACGCCATGCGCACCTTGCGCCCAAAGGGCGAGGTCTCGGTGCTGCGCAGCACCACGGCAACTTTCTGGTCTCTCCACAAGTCTTGAATATCACGCATCAGCCCATCCTCTCTGGCAGAAACAGCGCGATCTGAGGGAAGACGCAGAGCAGCACCAGCATCAGCAGCCCGGCGAGCACAAACGGTAGCAGCCCGCGGAAGACATCCTCGAGCTCGACCCGCCCCGCCGAAGCCGACTGAACCACAAAACAGTTGATACCAACTGGCGGTGTGACCGCGCCTATTTCCACCAACAGCACCACAAAAATGCCGAACCAAATGGGATCAAAACCCAGCTCCATCATCACTGGATGAGTGATAGGCAAGGTGATAGCCAAGAGCGCGGGTGCATCCATCAGCATACCGAGTGCGAGGTAGATCACCGCCACCATCGCGACGATAAACCAGCGGTTCACATTCAGCCCACTGAGATAGCCACCCACGGCATTGCTCATCCCCGACAGCGCTAGAAATTTGGAGAAAAGCAGTGCGCACATCAAGATTGCGAAGATCATCGCTGTGGTGCGCATGGTCTCCATCAGCGTGTGGCGCATCTCTATGCCTTTGATGCCTCGATGGCGGATCAGAGCCAGGATAAAAGTCAACGCAGCGCCTATACCGCCGGCCTCCGTAGGAGTAAAGACCCCCATATACAAGCCCGAGACTATTGCCACGATAATCAACACCAAGGGCCCAGCCATGCGCAGCGAGGCACATTTTTCACGCAGCGAATAGTTTTGTACTTCGATCGGTGCCAAGTCAGGGTTGAGCCACACTCGGATCCAGATTGCACCGCAAAGGATGAGCGCGAACAGTATGCCGGGGATAAAACCCGCGATCAGCAGGGCGCCGATGGAACTGTCCGTCAGGATGCCGTACACCACCACCAGAGCCGAGGGCGGGATCATCACCGCAAGTGTCCCGGCGATGGCGATGGAGGCCGACGCCAGGCTCTTGTCGTAGCCGCGGTCCAACATCTGAGGCAGCGCCAATTTGGTGAACACTGTAGCCGTGCCCACTGAGGACCCGGACGCAGCACCGAAGGCCGCAGCACCCAGCGTGGTTGAGATAGCGAGACCACCACGCAAACCACCGAGCCATTTTGAAGCGGCCTCAAACAGATCTTCGCCCAGTCCAGCGCGCATGGCGAAAAAGCCCATCAGCAAGAACAGCGGTATGACGGAGAAGTGAAAGGAGTGCGTTGTGTCGAAAAACACCGTGGACAGCAGGGCGGTGGACCCCGTAAAGCCGACCAGTGCCGCCAGGCCAAGCGCGCCCACAAGCCCTAAAACCACCATCACATTTACGCCGAGTAGGATGCCCAAAAACAATCCCGCAGTCCCCAGCAAACCAATGACCAGATTGCTCATTCGATCTGCTCCGATTCCGCATTGGGCAGCGTTCCGCCTAGCGCCACCAACAGTGCGTCAATGAGAAACTGCAGCGTCAGCAGCGCCATGCCGAGAGCAACCACCCCTTTCACCGGCCACAGCGGATAACGGATTGATCCACGCTCTATCTCGCCGATGGCAAAGGACTTGGCGGCGAATATCCAGCCGGCATAGCTCGCCCATGCAAAAAAGACAGCGCCAGTCAACATGGAAAACACAACTGCGGCACGGCGTAAATTGGACGGGAATTTTCGAGTCAACAGCACAACCTTGATGTGTCCGCCTTCGTATTGCGTCATCGCCAGAGACAAAAAAATGATCAGAGGCAACGCGCCTTCTGTTAATTCCAATGTCCCTGCAATGGGACTATTGAACAAGTAACGCAGCAGTACATTTGCCACGACCAGAACCATCACAGCGAGCAGAATGGTTCCGGCAAACAACCCGCACAGATTCAGCACACGGCCATAAGCCGCACGGAATCGAAGTATTGAATCCATCAGAGAACTCCAGCAGCGCCGGCACAGGAATCACCTTGTGCCGGCCTTTTCATGTTCAGAAAATTAGTTTTTCCAGAACTTCTTCAACGGGCAAATCCAGCGCTTTGGCCTTCTCAATCCACTCGTTCCGAACTGCCTGGACTTTCTGATCGGCGACCAATGCCTGCAACTGCTCTGCGGGGAATGCGATCACTTCGACCCCAAGCTCTCCCTGCCAGAGATCGCGGACGCGCACTGCGTCCTTGCCCAGCATTTGACTGTATTCAACCAAGTAGTCCTGGCCTAATTGATTGAGCACAGCCTGGGTGCCCTCGTCCATGGCGTTGTAGCTGTCGAGGTTCATCATGATGATATGACCGAAAGAGGCACCAAAAGGCACTTCAACATAGTATTTCGCCACCTCGTCAAACTTCCAGCCACGTGCGAGTGCAGGGCCAATCGGCGTACAGTCGATAACTGAACGTTGCAGCGCCTCATAGGCATCCGAGGTCGAGATAGACACGGGTGTCGCACCCATTGCCTCGATCAGTGCCGGATAGGCAAAACCGTAGGAACGAATACGCAGCCCCTGCATGTCGGCAACCGATGCAACGGGCTTGGTGCACAAGAGCCCGTAACTTTCCAGCGGCCTAAAGCCGATCGCACGCATGTTCTGCCTGGCCAGCTCATCGGCGTACTGGGGGTAGCTGTGATGCCACTCTTGCATCGCCTCACCCACTTTCAAAGTACTCATGGGCTGGGGGATAAAAAAACCAACCGCGTTGTTGAGCGGCAGCAGATCGGGAAAGTAAGGTGTTATGACATCGCCAAAATCACCGACACCGGCGGATAGTGCGTTGGGAATCTCGCGTGCTTTGGCTACGGAACCGCCCCAAAATATCTCAATATTATGTTCGCCACCGCTGCGCTCGGCAAACTGATCGGCAAACCACTGGGTGGTGATCGCTTGCGCGTCCCCCGCACCCTGTGGTTTGTAGGTGATCCATTTGTAGGTGTCAGCTGCAGCGGCTCCCGCCATTACACTCGCCGCAACGGCTATCGAAATCAATGTTTTCATGGTCTCTCCTCCGATTGAATCGATCCTTCTGATCGATCATTCCCAAAGGATGCCTGAATTTTTTCTATGCTGAAAATACTGATTCTTCATGGCTTCCATACCAAACAGGCATGACGAAACATCAATGCACAAATACCAACAGTGGCACTGCGGCTAGTGCCAAATATTTCTCGCCACCAAATCAGCGACTATTTCAGCGATGGCCGCTTCGACCTCTAGCACGGCTAGATTTCGTCGCTGATCGGTCTTGGTGGCTGTGCACAGCCGCCATTGAATCTCTGGATCGGTGATCGGAGCAGCTGTCAGCGTGCCATGGTGAAATTCAGTTAGCACCCCACCGAAGGTCAGCAGAGTGAAACCATGGCCATCACGCACCAATGCCTTTAGGTGCCAAATCCCGTCAACGCGCTGGGTTACGTTGAGCGTGCAACCGATCTCCTTGGCATGCTGATCGGCCAACAACCTGAGGTAATTCGCCCGCGACGGCATGATCAACGGCAGGGCCGAAGCCTCTGCCAAGGTGTAGCTTTTTTTATCCGAGGAGCCTGCACGCCCTATCAGGTGCAGCTTTTCAATCAACATTTCTTTGCTGGATATATCAGCCCTCTGGGGAGGGTTGTGCATCACCGCAACCCCAATCTGCCCGCTCAACAACCAATCTTCCAACTCCCGACTGAAGCCCTCACGAAAGCGCAAATCTATGTCGGGAAAATGCTGCTTCATTTGGCGCAATAAAGGCGGTGCAATGAACTCTCCAGGCGTTGGCGGCATGCCCACCACCACCGTTCCGGCGGGCCGCTCAGCACTGGCGGTCACTTCATGGAAAGTTTGAGCCAATTGCTCGAAAAGAGCATAGGCACGGTCGAGCAGAATGACCCCCGCGGGCGTCAGATCGACCCCTCGCACGGAGCGGTCAAACAAGGCGAGATTCAGCTCACGCTCCAGGCTTGCGATTTTTCGACTCAGCGCCGGTTGCGCAATGTGCAGTAATTTGGCAGCCCGAGTGATATTCCGTTCTTCAGCCACTGTGACGAAGCAGCGCAGCGTGCGGATATCAGGCTCCCAATCGGAAATCGCCTTGGACTTAATCATTGTCTCGCCTCTTTTTCAGCATAAAGCTAATGCTGAGCATTACCCTTCGCGGCTATCCCATATTTTGAATCGACGCAAAGCCCAGTCCGGCACGCAGATGAACGATACTATTGCAAGCAGTGCACAAGGGACTAGTGCACTTTGACTGATTCCCAAGTAATCGGAGCACCCCGCTGACAGAGACTTTATCACTGAGTGGCGGCTTCTAAGTACATTCGTTGGGGCAGAATATAAAATGCAGGTGACACATGAATAAAAGCCCGCGAAGTGTGGCAACTAATTCCGACGCCAATTCAGAGACTCGAGCGCAATATTAAAGTCTAGAAGATTATTGACGCCACATTTTAGCCAGATCTGCGCAGGTATAATCTAGCTGCTGCAGCGAGATTACTGTCGATCGGCGAACAAATGGGACGAGGCATCTTAGCTAGATCAAGATTAGCCGGCAAAACTTGCATTTTAGCGCCGGATTGACGAGTGATGAATATCAGCGACGGGAATATTGGGAAATATGCATGAGCCAAGAAATACACCCGCGATGCACTAATATTACCGAGCCCATAAAAAAGGGCCCGACAAGCGGGCCCTTTTATTCAGCGTTGAAATCTTATCAGCGTTTCATGGCTGCAAAAAAATCATCGTTGGTCTTGGTCTGCTGGAAGCGGCCCAACAAGAACTCCATGGCTTCAATCTCGTCCATCGAGTGTACAAACTTCCGCAGTATCCAGATCTTCTGCAGCTCTTCTGCACCCACCAACAACTCTTCACGGCGTGTGCCGGAGCGGTTGACGTTGATCGCAGGGAAGACGCGCTTTTCAGCGATACGGCGATCAAGGTGCAGCTCCATGTTACCGGTGCCTTTGAACTCTTCAAAGATCACCTCGTCCATTTTAGAGCCGGTGTCGATCAAGGCAGTTGCCAAGATAGTCAGGCTGCCACCTTCTTCGATGTTACGCGCAGCACCAAAGAAACGCTTGGGCCGTTGCAGAGCGTTGGCGTCAACACCACCGGTGAGCACCTTGCCCGAAGACGGAGCAACCGTGTTGTAGGCACGTGCCAGACGCGTGATTGAATCGAGCAGGATGACAACATCCTTTTTGTGCTCGACCAAGCGCTTGGCTTTCTCGATGACCATCTCGGCCACTTGCACGTGGCGTGTGGCTGGCTCATCAAAAGTACTTGAGACGACCTCACCGCGCACCATGCGCTGCATCTCGGTGACTTCCTCTGGACGCTCGTCAATCAGCAGCACAATCAGATAACAATCTGGATGATTGGCAGCAATGCTGGTCGCGAGGTTCTGAAGAATCATCGTCTTACCCGCTTTCGGGGGAGAGACGATCAGGCCGCGCTGGCCTTTTCCGAAGGGAGAGACAATGTCGATAACACGTGCAGTGAGATCTTCTGTGCTGCCGTTGCCCTGCTCCATTTTCAAACGCTCAGTGGCGTGTAATGGGGTCAGGTTTTCGAACAGAACTTTGTTCTTGGCTTGCTCGGGCGGACCGAAGTTGATCTCATCAACCTTCAACAGAGCGAAGTATCGCTCACCCTCTTTGGGCGGCCTGATCTTCCCAGTGATGGTATCGCCGGTGCGCAAGTTAAAGCGCCTGATCTGGCTCGGGGAGACGTAGATGTCATCCGGCCCTGCGAGATAGGAGGAATCTGCGGATCGCAGAAACCCAAAGCCATCTTGCAATATCTCCAAGACACCGTCACCGAATATATCTTCACCCCTTTTGGCCGTGGCCTTGAGGATCGAAAAGATAATATCCTGTTTGCGCGATCGAGCAATGTTCTCAATCCCAGAGGATTGAGCGAGCTCGATCAACTCCGACGGTGATTTCTTTTTGAGATCACTGAGGTTCATGGAAGGCGTATTCGGATTCGGCTTCGAATCCATAGTCGCGTCGTCGTTGTCGTTGTCCTGGCTATTCGCCGGATCTTTTGAAGGGTTTCTTCTGGCCACTTGGGATATATTTTCAGTAGGATTTGAAATGTTCACGGCGAGCGCCGGAGCGTATGTACAAGAAAAGAACAAGTACTATTAAAGAGGGCTGTCAAGGCTGAAAACCCGAACTATGGGCCGACTTTAGCACTAAACTTCCTATCCGTCTAGTCTTCTGCTTAACCTGCAATTTCGCCTCAAAAACAGGCGCTATACGCAGGCCAAGAAGGATTTGAATACAACAGTCAAACTGGGCTGTAGGACACAAATCTATTAGGAATTAAACTGCATCTAATACTAAGCAAAAACCGCACCGAGTGCACGGCTTTCGCAGCAAACAACAACCCTACAGGTTGTCGTTTATAAATGATTCGAGCTGGGACTTCGACAAAGCACCTACTTTGGTGTCTGCTACTTCGCCGTTTTTGAACAGCATCAGCGTGGGAATACCACGGATACCGTAGCGAGGCGGCGTATTGGGGTTCTCGTCGATGTTGAGTTTGGCCACTTTGATTTTGTCACCGTACTCTGCGGCCACTTCCTCGAGCATTGGCCCGATCATTTTGCAGGGCCCACACCACTCAGCCCAGTAATCCACCAGTACAGGGGTAGATGATTTCAATACATCGGCTTCAAATGAGCCATCGGACAAGCTGACAATTGTACTCACGAATAGTCTCCACTAATTCAATAAGGATGAGGTCCCAAGCTAGCCATGAGAGGTCGATCACCAACGCGCCAGAGGTGCTTGAAGCACATTCCGGCAGAGCGGTCAGATCAGAACTCGATAGCCCTGTTCCACTTCAACCCTGCACAGCGGACTCACTATAACTAAGTGAGTGCAAGAGCAGGCAGATGGTGGCTAAGCGGCTTAAAAGCTGAGATAACGTCGCGCCTCCTCCGCAGAAGGGCCCGCAACGTCCAGTACTCTGCATTATACGCATCATCGCAGATGAAATTGCGTTATGCTTCGGCTATGGAAGAGACCAATACTAACACACCCTTATTCTCCAGTTTCGATTTGCCAGAATCCCTGCAGCAGGGATTGCGCGACCTAGGCTTCAGCAACTGCACCGAAATCCAGGCATTGTCGCTGCCGATAGCGCTGCAAGGCAAAGACGTCACAGGCCAGGCCCAGACCGGCACCGGCAAGACGGCGGCATTTTTGATCGCCACCTACGCCCATTTGCTCAAGAATGCGCCCATCGAAAATCGCAAAGTGAACCAGCCTCGCGCGTTGATCGTCGCCCCCACCCGCGAACTGGCAATCCAGATCCACAAAGATGCTGTGCAACTGGGCGCCCACACGGGTTTGAGCCTTGGCTTGGCATACGGCGGTGTAGATTACGAGAAGCAACGCAACCAATTCGCCGAGGGCGTCGACGTATTGATCGGCACACCTGGCCGCATCATCGACTACCACAAACAAGGTGTCTTTGACCTCAAGGCCGGTCAGGTCGTGGTGCTGGACGAGGCGGACCGCATGTTTGATCTCGGTTTTATCACCGACATCCGCTTTCTGTTGCGCAAGCTCCCCCCTGCGCAAGAGCGCCTCAGCATGTTGTTTTCGGCCACCTTGTCACAGCGCGTGCTGGAGCTGGCTTACGAGCACATGAACGACCCGGTGAGCGTCAAAACCGAGTCTGACCAAGTCACGGCCGAGAACGTAGTACAGACGCTCTATCACCCCGCCAAGGAAGAAAAGCCCAGCTTGCTGATAGGCCTATTGCGCGAGATGGAACCCGAGCGCAGCATGGTGTTCGTGAACACCAAGGTCGTGGCAGATCGGCTGCTCGGCGCGCTGCTGGGCAACGGTTTCAAAGCCGACGTGCTCTCAGGGGATGTGCGCCAGAGCAAGCGTCAGCGCTTGCTCGGTGATTTCCAAGACGGCAAGATCGACATTTTGATCGGTACTGACGTGGCGGCACGTGGCCTGCACGTACCCGGCGTCACTCACGTCTTCAACTACGACCTGCCGCAGCAAGAAGAAGACTACGTCCACCGCATTGGCCGCACCGCGCGCGCCGGCGCCAAGGGCGAGGCCATCAGCTTTGCCTGTGAAGAATACGCCTTCTCACTGCCCGCTATTCAGGACTACATCGGCCAGCCTATCGAAACCAAGCCAATCACCAACGCCATGCTGCCGGAGCTGGAAAAATCCGTGCGCATCAAGCGCGATCCACCGCCCAGCCGGGATGGCAAGGGTGGCGGGCGCAGCAGTGGCGGCAGAAAGCCTGGTGACGGGCGTCGTTCAGGCGGTGGACGCAGTGAAGACCGCAATCGCAACCGCGGCGACAAAGCACCGAAGAAAGACGACAAAGCCGTGGATGATCAGGAAGTTAAGACCGATCAAAACACAGGCCCACAAAAAGATGGCGAGCAAGGCGAAAAGCGCAAGCGCCCACGTCGCCGCGGCGGCCGCAATCGCAACAAAAGCGACGATCAAAACGCTAAATCGCAAGACGAACAGCAGCAGCCACAAAAGGCCGCTGGCGAGCAAAGCGAAAACAAGAACGAAGCGAAGAGCGACAAGCCACGTCGCAACCGTGACGGTCAGAAACCGGACGGCCGGAAGCCCAACAGCCAGCGCGCTGAGGGACGATCCAGTGACAACCGCAAACCTCGTGAAGACAACAACCAGAAAAGCGACAGTGCGCCGAAGAAGCAGGACAGCAATGTCCAGCCAGTGGCAAAACAAGAATCTGGCGGTTTGTTTGGCAAACTAAAATCAGCGGCGAAGAAGATCTTCGGCTCCTAGATCCAGCGAAGCTCTAAACAAAAAAAGGCGCCACACGGGCGCCTTTTTTTGTACATTAAAAAATAAAATGCGAGCAGAAGCCCTGCCCCTATGTCGATTGCCCGTGATACAAACGCACCACATGCTTTGCCTCGGTGAAGAACAACCAGCGCTCGACGGCGTGCCCCACCAGCAGTAACAACAGAGCCAGCGGTCCGAGGCCAATGGCTATTGCTGCGGCGGGCAACACCAGACTGAAGACAAACACTGCCATTCGCAGTGTTTGCAGCTTGGACTCGGCCAGCTGCCCACTAAACTCTCGGGTCAGAAAAGTACCACCACTGTGCCCTACTTCCAGCAGACGCACACCTGCGGCAGTACTGCCAAGCCCGGTGGAGCTTCGCAGATCGGGACCGCTGGGCCGCACGATCAGCGCATAGTAGGCAGCTTTTACAGCTGCAGCGAGCAACAATAAAAGCCAGACTAGCGCCCAAGCGTGATCAAACAGCACAGCAAACAGCAGCGCACCCGCGCTGCATCCAGCGAGGACATAATAGGCGGGTGTCAGTGGGGTGTTCCACTGCCGAATGGTCTTCAGGCAGGCGTAAATCATCCCGGTTGAGTACAGGGTGAGCAGCGCTGCCACAGCCAGCATCGCGGCAAGAACCGCGCTATTGCCGCCCAGCAAGTACAACAGAAACGCCAAACCAACCACCACAACCGCCAACACCGCCTCGCGCGACAACCACGAAGTGCGAAATCGCATCCACGCCCGCCAGGCGTTTTTGGGGTTTGTCAGATGAAAAGACGAAGAGCCGAGACCCGCCACCAGTGCAGCAGTCGCGCTGCCCAACCACACATTGATCTCCGAGCCACTTGGCTGCCACACGCCAAGCGCCAAATAAATACCGCCGACCACGTACAAGCCCAAACCCAAGCCCGAAACAACGGTGAAAAATATAACCGATTTTGCCGGGTGCATCTCAACGCTCCCTCTGTTGCTTTTGCATCCAGCCACTGAGCTTGTCGAGCAAAGCAGTAGAACCCACTGCTTGTTCCGCCACAGGCTCCGCACCTCGAGTTCGCGGCGGCAGGTAGCGATTGGTGGGCGCATAACCCAACTCAGGCATCAGCTGGTAGCCGCCCCGCTCTTTAGCTAAGGTGCTCACATTAGATTTAGGATCGTCAAAATCGCCAAAGTGGCGCGCGTTGGCAGGACATGTCATGACACAACTTGGCAAACGCTCGGACTCCGGCAATTGATCGTCATAAATGCGATCCACACAGAGCGTGCATTTTTTCATGGTGCCGCTGCTGCGATCCAGCTCACGCGCACCGTAGGGACACGCCCACGCGCAGTAATTACAGCCCATGCACTTCTCTTGATCGATCAGAACGATACCGTCCTCTTCGCGCTTGTAGCTGGCCCCTGTTGGACAGACATCCACACAAGCCGCATCTTCGCAGTGCATGCAGGACATCGGGAAGTTGACGGTTTTGTTCTCGGGGTAGGTACCCACCTCATAACTGCGAATGCGGTTAAACCAGACGCCCTCAGGGTCCGGACCGTAGGGATCCAAATCACTCAGCGGCCCCGTGGTGCCGGAGGTATTCCACTGTTTACAGGACACGGAACAACCGTGACAGCCGACACAAACATCTAGATCGATAACCAACCCGAGCTTCATCAGACTTTACCTCGCGACAGTACATCCACGATAGAACGCTTGAGATTCACTGCAGTGTGGGATTGATATTCCACGCTATCGGCTGCTGCGGCTGCACTTGGCAACGGTGACAAGCTATCCATAAGCGGCCAGCAGCCTTCCTCCCCTTCAGCCGCGGCGGTTATCTTCACGCGCAAGTCGTACCACGCTGCCTGCCCTGTGATCGGGTCAGAGTTGCTGTATCGCTCTCCATCACCACCACTGGGCAACAGCTCACGGATCAAGTGGTTCATCAAAAACCCTCGCTGAGCTTCAGGTGCTTTTTTATCAAGCCCCCATGCCCCCGATTGTTTCCCAATCGCATTCCAAGTCCACACGGTGTCAGGCTGCGTGCCTTCCATCAACTTCAATTGCACCCGAATCTTCCCGTTGTGGGATTCAACCCACACCCACGACTCATCTTTCAACCCCAAACTCTCTCCACGCTGGCGGTTCATGAACAACATGTTTTGATGGTTTATCTGTCTCAGCCAAGCATTTTGTGAATCCCAACTGTGGTACATGAACATGGGCCGCTGGTTGACGGCGTGGAAGGGGTATTCGTCCGTGTCGATGCGCTGCTCTTCCAAGGGCGCATACCAGATGGGCAGCGGATCAAAGTATTCGCTCAGGCGCTGCTTATCATCTTCACGCTGCGGGCAGGGACCTTCATACAAGCCCTGCCCCGCCAGCCGGAACTTCTGCAGTATCTCACTGTAGAGACCCATTACAATCGGGCCGTCATGGCCGTTGAAGCCAACAGACTTTGCCCACTCCAAGTAACTCTTGTTGGCAAAGCGGTAATAGCGGTGCTCAGGTTTGAGCTCAACGCTGTGAAAGCAGCCGTTCTCACCGTAACGATCCCATTGCTGCTCATTGGGCGCACCCACCAAGGATTGATCCTGATTTTCACCGCGCCAACCGGCGAGAAAGCCAATGCCCGGCGCCTTTTCCCAACGGGTGATGAAATCTTTATAGCCGCTGTATTTGGGCTCTCCGGCCTCGTCAACCAGCGCTGGCAAGCCGAGGCGCGCACCGATGTCGAGCATCACTTCCTGCCAAGGACGCACGTCTCGGTCGACCTCGAGCACAGGCTGACGTATGGCGTCACAAAAAGCATGCGGTTCACTGATGGGCCGGTCCAAACCCGAGATCGTATCGAAGCGCTCCAGGTAGGTTGTATCGGGCAGCACCAAATCACTGAAGTGCACCATCTCTGAATCGAAGGCGTCGATGGTGACGATGTACGGAATTTTGTAAGCCCCGTCCTCGGTCTTTGCCGTCAACATGCGCTGTACCTCCGCCGTGTTCATGGTGGAGTTCCAAGCCATGTTGGCCATGAAAAACATCAGCGTGTCGATAGGATAAGGGTCAGCGTGGTACGCGTTAGTGACCACCATGTGCATCATGCCGTGCGCGGAGAGAGGCGCATCCCAGCTATAAGCCTTGTCGATGCGCTTGGGTGATCCATCGGCGTTGATCACCAGGTCTTCCGGCTGCACGGGGAAACCCAGCGGCGGGGATTTCAGCGGTGTATTGGGCGCGCTGTCCTTGGCCGGACGCACCGGCGGCGGCAAGTGCCGCGGGAACGGCGGCTTGGCCAAATGCGATCCGGGGGAATCCACTGCACCGAGCAGGATTTGCAACAGGTGCAGTGCTCGCGCTGTTTGAAAGCCGTTGCTGTGCGCCGAGATGCCGCGCATGGCGTGCATGGCCACTGGCCGCCCGATAAAACAGTCGTGCTCTCGGCCCGCCCAATCAGTCCAGGGCGTGTCGATGGTGATGCTCTCTTGAAACGCCACGTGCGCCATCTCCAGCGCCAATCGCTCGATGGTCTCGGCGCTTATCCCGCACTGCTCAGCCACTGTTTCGGGTGCGTACTCATCCGCCAAATAACGCTCGGCCATGAGGGTCATCACGGTCTTCAGTGGGCGACCATCAGCGGCCGTGTACTCGCCGAACAACGCAGGGCTGCATTCCACATCCGCCCAACGAGCAAAGCCATCGTCCCGCTGGCTCCACGTCAGGGGCTCCTCTTCTTCATCGCGGTAGATCAAGCCGTCGCCCGCCATGCCCGGGGTGCAGACCACCAACTGCGCGGCGTTGGTATATCGCAGGATAAACTCCCAGTCGAACTGGTCGTTCTTGAGCAACACGTGCACCATCGCCAGCGCCATCAGCCCGTCGGTACCCGGGCGAATCGGCACCCACTCGTCTGCAATTGCCTGATAGCCCGTGCGCACAGGGTTGACCGCGACAAATTTCCCGCCGGCGCGCTTGAGCTTTTCCAGGCCAATTTTGATCGGGTTAGAGGCGTGATCTTCCGCCACCCCCCACAACATAAAATACTTGGCGTGCTCCCAGTCCGGGTCACCGAATTCCCAAAAGGAGTGACCGGTGGTGTAGAGCCCCGCCGCCGCCATGTTGACCGAACAAAAGCCCCCGTGCGCCGACCAGTTGAGGGTGCCGAACTGCTGCGCCCAGAAACCCGTCAGCGCCTGCATTTGATCACGACCTGTGAAGTAAGCGAGCTTGTTGGGGTCGGTGTTGCGGATATCCCTCAGCCTCTCAGTCAGGGTAGAGATGGCCTCCTCCCAAGAGATCTGCTCAAACTCGCCACTGCCGCGTTCGCTGCCAGCCTTACGCCGCATGGGGTGCTGCAGCTTGGCAGGCGAGAGCTGCTTCATGATGCCCGCGTTGCCCTTGGCGCAGAGCACGCCCTTGTTGACAGGGTGATCGGGGTTGCCCTGGATGTAGCGAATAGCCCCGTCTTCCAGCGTGACCTTGATGCCGCAGCGGCAGGCACACATATAACAAGTGGTGGTGGTCTGGGTCTGCCGGCTGTGGTCTTCAAAGGCGGCGGGGTTGCTCATGCATCTGCTCCTGGGTGCGCACAGAAAACACCCAGCTCCATCGCCAGGCACTGTTGTTCAGCTATCCGCCGATCATAGTGCCTCTGCCACCACGGCAAGAGAGCCAGAGCACCCAAGCCACTGGGCCAGTTAGCATTAAGCAGACAATACAATCAACCCGAAGCCAGCGCGCCCACCCACTTAAACTGAGCTTCCAGAGCCGCCGCTCAACGCAGCAAACTCTCATTCGTTCTCGTGTTTCAGCCGCACCGACACAGCGCCCTCATAATCCACCCGCACCTCGAAGTTGATGGGCCTACAGCACACCTCGCAATCTTCTATGTAGCTCTGATGCTCCACCGAGCAATCAAGCAAGACCACCTGCGCCTCGCCGCAATAGGGGCAATGCACCTCCTTTTCTTCCAAACCCTGCATTGTTTCTCACACGCTCTGCTTGACCACCCGCACAGGGTAGCTGCTCGCAGGCGAAGTCGCTTGGACTGCAGCCCCACTGCCGCTAAACTGACGCCCTGATTAAACTGCCTGAGCCAACCATGCACGCCAACAAAACTCTCGACATCGTCCGCCTCTCCCACCAAGGCGAGGGCATCGCTTTCGAGGGCGATCAAACTTGGTTCGTGGCCAAAGCGCTGCCAGGGGAACGAGTAGCGGCGCAGCCGCTGCAGACGCGTGGCCGCAATGTGTTTGCGCGCTGCGTGGATGTACTGGAGGCCGCGCCCATGCGTATCGATCCGCCCTGCCCGCTGCACGCCAGCTGCGGCGGCTGCGATCTGCAGCACATCAGCGCCGACGTGCAGCGCGATCACAAGGCGACAGCGCTGTGCGATCAGCTCATGCGCATCGGAAAACTCGACAAGCCGCAGCTCACCGCGCCGCCAATCGTGGGCGATGGCTGGGGCTATCGGCAACGCGCCCGCTTCGGCGTGGAGCGCCAGGCGAACAAGACTTACCTGGCCTACCGTGCCCCCGCCTCCCGCAGCCCCATACGGGTACAGCACTGCCCTGTGCTGCACCCAGCGCTGGACGCTGCACTGCCACGCCTGACCGACTGGATCAACGCCAGCCCCCGCTCACTGATCAACAGCGATATCCGACTTGCGGTGGGCGAGGACGGCCGCGTGGGCATCGCCGTTGATGGCCGCGGAGATGCGGCCCCCTTCGACGGGCCCATCACCGACCTGCGCGGTCTACCCCTGAACGATCAAGCCCCGCTCCACTACACGAGCTGCAGTGATTTGCGCATTGAGTTCAGCGCTGCGGACTTCACCCAGGTGAACGCCGAACTGAACCGGCAAGTCACCGAACGCCTGATGGACTGGTTGCAGCCGGATGGCCAGCGTGTGCTCGAGCTCTTCTGCGGCATCGGCAACTTCAGCCTGCCGCTGGCCACTCGTGCAGCGGAAGTCTTGGCCATCGACAGCCAACAGCGCCAGCTCGACCGTGCCACGGCCAATGCGCAGCGCAATCAACTGCAGAACCTGCGCTTTGAGCGCGCAGACCTCTACAAGCGCGTTACCCTAGAACTCGACGAATACACACCCGTGCTGCTCGACCCGCCGCGCGCAGGCCTCGGCGATCTGCTGCCCAAACTGCTCAACGGCCGCCCGCCGCGTATTGCCTACCTCAGCTGCGACAGCGCCAGCTTTGCCAAGGACGCCGGCAAGCTGGTGCGCAACGGCTATCAACTCAGCCAGCTCAGTTACGTGGATTTTTTCGCCCAGACAGGGAAGATCGAGGCGATGGGCTTGTTCGAGCGCACTTAGCGGTCGTTTTAAAACGGCGACAGAGACTGCCACCCCGGCAAGCGACAACCGCCGGGATGGTGATGCAGTTTAGGGATATAAATGAGCATATCGAGGGCGCCTCTAACAGCTCTTGCAGCACAGCAGCTGCTGCTGAACAGCGCTAGCAGCCCGCTACGACAACACCCCACCGCCAGCCTGAATAGCCTCAATCACCCGCAGGGTTTTCAAGCCTTCCAGCGCCGATACCAACGGCTCTTCTAGACCGGCAATCACAGCAGCAAAATGCTCCACCTGATTGACCAGCGGGTCCGCGTGCTCGCGCGGCTGCACTGTGGCGCTCATCGGCTGCCACCAGTCAGGACGCTGCTGGTGTTGCCACACCGTCAGATCAGGCACCGACAGCGAGCCCAGCGAGCCACCGATGTGGTAACAGCTCTGTTGCGTGGCCGCGTAGGCCGGGTTCTCCTGAGCCGTCAGCTCCCAGCTCCAGGGGGACGGGATGGCATCCGACACAGACAAGGTACCGATCGCGCCAGTCTCGAAGCGCAACACAGCCGCCGCAAGGTCTTCATTGTCATAACCGCGCAGCGCGGGCGCGGCAAAGGCGCTCACCTCAGCCACCTCGCCACAGAGGTAACGAATCAGATCGACGTCATGCACCAGATTGACAGAGATCGGCCCAGCACCGGGCTCTTTGCGCCAGAGCGCCTGATCGAAGTACTCGTCCGGCTTGTACAACCAACAGGTCGCGTGCACGGCGCGCACCTGCCCGATTTGACCACTTTCGATGATCGCTTTGGCCCGCTGAATGATGGGGTTGTGGCGACGGTGGTGTCCCACCAACACAGGCACAGACGCCGCCTGCGCGGCATCAACCAGGGTGCGACTCTCAGCCACAGACACACCCAAGGGCTTCTCCACCAGCACGGGACAGCCTTGCTTTATACACAGCAGTGCTTGCTCTATGTGCAATTGGGTTGGGGTCGCGAGGATAATCCCGTCCGGAGCACCCGCCGAGAACAGCTCCTCCAAGGAGCTGTAAAACGGCACGCCCAGCTTTTCGGCCTCTGCTTTCACGGCCGGTACGGGGTCGACAAGGGCCGCCAGCTCTACCCCCTCAGCGAGAGCGATGGACTCCACATGGCGCCTGCCCACCAAACCAAAACCGACGACGGCCAACTGACAGGGACTGCGTTCAAACGACATAGCTGAAGCTCCTCAAGTAGGCCCTCCATCATAGAAGCATGATGACACCCTTGGCAATCGATCAACCCTCTTCGCCTGCGGCCTCTTGCTGTACCCAGCGCAAAAATGCAGCGATAGCCGGCTCGTGCTCGCGCTCTTTTAATACCACAGCGTAAAAACTGAATTCGTTTTTCAGACGGAGATCAAAAGGGCGCACCAAGCGCCCCGCATCGATGTCTCGCAAGGCCAAGGTCTCTCTGCCCAGCACCACGCCAGCCCCTTCGATCGCCGCATTCAAGGCGTGACTCGCAACGTTGAAGTGAAGTCCTGAGCGAGTTGAATCAACATCATCAGCTCCAGCAGCTACCAGCCAGTCTCTCCATCCCTGCAATTTCAGTCCAGGCTCGTTGTCCTCGCTGTGGATCAAGGTGTGGTTGGCTAGATCGCTTGGCGCTTCTAAGCCACCGGCTTTCAGCAACGACGGTGAACACAGGGGCAAGACGTAATCGTCCGCGAGCTTAAAAACGCGGCAGCCTGGTTGCTCTGCAGAGCTAAACCGCAACGCCACATCAACATCGTCCTGGTGCAAATCACAAAGCTTCAGCGACGCAAGAATTCTTGTGTCCAGATCAGGCTGCTGCAGCAGGAATTTATGCAATCGAGGCGAGAGCCAGTTCGCCGAAAACACCGGCCCGCACGCAACGGTCAGTGCCTGCACCTGCTGCTGGCGCTCTAAGTGCGCAAAGGCCCGGTCAAAACACGCAAAACCGGCACGGATATCCTCCTGAATCAACCGCCCCGCAGCGGTCAACTGCACTTGCCGGTGGCGCCGGCTGAACAGCGCCGTGCCAGTGACTTGTTCCAGCTGCCGGATCTGGAAGCTCAGCGCTGCTGGGGTCACCGCGAGCGAGCGCGCCGCCTCCTTGAAGCTCAGCAGCTCAGCTGCGGCGTTGAAAGCGCGCAATCCAGTCAAAGAAGGCCTTCGCACGATCTCACCTCTCATAGACAAGTTATTTTTGTCCATTATGGCAAATCTTCGCGTTTGAGCAAACACAGGCAACGGCCTATATTTCCTCTGAATCTTCTCTATTTGGCGATTAAGGCTAGAACAGACATGAAAAACAAGACCGGATCTGAACAATCTTTTGACCCATCAACAGTCAACTATTACTTGCGCGAATCTCGTCGATTAAGAGCACGGGTGCTCCGGCGAACCCTCTTTAGATTGATGGCTGATGTGCGCAATACATACCGAGCGCAGTCTCGCCCTATTTTGGCACTGACATCCGCAGTGCTGTGCGCTGCCATCATATGGATTTGAGAAAACACACACAGATCGGCGGCAGCGCAGGCTGCAAGGCTATTTAGCCAGCGGCTTAGACAGCAAACTCACCCGCTTTGCGCCTGACTCGGTGTCCTGCTGACCGACTTCCGCAAAGCCCATAGCAGCATGAAACGCCAGTGAGGCATCATTTCGAGGCTTGATGTTCACTTCACACGTCATTTGCACGTAGTTGGGCGTGAGAATACCGACGGCGTCTTCATATAAGCCCCGGCCCAGCCCTTTGCCAGCAAAAGACGGGTCAATGACAATGCGATCCACGTAGGCGAAGTCGATGTATCGCTCGCTAAACCACACGTAGTTTAAGCTTTTGTAATGCGCACCCGCAGGCAACATCAAAAGAAAGCCCGCCACCTCACCCCCAGCCATTGCCACCTTGAAATAACAGGCCTGTACAGCAAGCTGAGAGAGCGCCTCCACGTCGATGCTGTTTACAGCAGGAATGGCGGCCTCATTGAGCAGCAGGATGTTTTTATAGTGCTCGGGGCGAGCCGCTTCGATTTTTAAAGACATGTTCTATGTTAACTATTTGAGCACTGAATAAATGAGCCTGACACAAAAACCATGCGCAAGGGCTTGAACTCCCGTCACACTTTTGCCGGAAACACCCGCTTCAAGAACTGGCGCACCGCGTCGGTGTGCATTTCACTGAGCATGTAGATGGCAAAGGCGACAAGCTGACACAAGACAACAACCCAAATAAGAGCAAAAACGCTGTCCAGTGATATCACATCTGTCGTGTCCATCACTTTCCAATCAAGCACCTGCAAAACGACAAAATGAGACAAATACAAAGAATATGAACTCGCCGCCATGACATGGCCTATTTTGTTCAATTTTTTGGAAATAATTGATTTAGGATGCATTTGTGAAATTTGATGCACAAGCAAAGAAAAACCCAAACCCAATAGAAGCGTTGAACGGTAATAGCCTAAAACAAAGCCAGAATTGGCAAACCAGGACTCAGGCAACAGCCCGTCGGCGAATTGCAGGTTGATCCAGCCGTAAAGGGAAAAAATAACCCCTAAACAAAGTAGCCCATTGGATCGGAGCCTGTTACGCCATTGATACACGGCAGCGCCGAGCAACCACACCAGCGTGTACCAGGGCACAATGCAAAAAAGGAAATAGAACACCGAGCTGAGCACAAGTGCAGTCCCTAGATACCATCTGCCAGAAAGTGCCATGCCCACACCCAGCGCCATTACGTAACACCAGACTTCATAGGGCAGCGACCAGAGGGGATGGTTATAACCTAACTCGGGCAATTCAAGACCCAGTGCCGGAACCGTAATACCCTGCAGGGAAAGTATATTCGAGAAAAATTCAGCCCAAAACCACTCGTGCTCAATCCACTGCCGGATAAAGAGCGTGATCACTAGGATGACCACCAGCGGCAACATTATCCGGGTTGTGCGGTCGATCACATAAAGCCGCGCATCAAAGGTTCCCTGCCGCGCACGCTGCCACACTTTCCCGCCGACCAAGAACCCACTGAGCACAAAAAACAACACCACCGCCTCATTGCCTAAACGGGTCAGGCCGAAGAATGAAGCTGTGACCAAGCCCTGAGAATCGGGGTCCAATTCTGAGTAACGTACCCATACCAAAGTACGTGCATGTGAAAACATGACCACAAAAGCAGCGACAAACCTCAGCAGATCTAACCAAGGGAATAGGGCGGGTGATTTAGTGTGCTGCATGTCGATTTAGGGCACCTTTGACAGTCTTGGATTACATCGCCCAAAACCTGCTTATGTTAATGCCATGAAATCAGATAGGTGGGTTTAAGTTTCCTTGCGGAAAGGCCGACAAAAATACCATGTCCTCATGATCCTTATGCGCATAATTTTGTAATATAGGGTTGTGCGGAAGATCTGCCCACGCCGAAGTAGCTTATTCCGTTAATAAAGCTGTTCAAGAAACACCAGCTGAGTATAAAAATGCACGCTCTCCAAGAGACTAGCCGTATTGGATCAACAACAGAACAGCTCAGCGCCGAACTGCTTCACGAATGGAGCAATGTCGAGCCGCTTCGGGTGGAGTGGGATGAGCTCTTAGAAAGAAGCCCCTACACGACAATCTACAGCACTTACGATTTCTGTTATTGCGGCTGGATGCATTTCCACGAAGACGAATCTTCACCCTTTGTCATCACAATACGTGACCAGGGGAAACTGGTGGCCGTGTTCCCACTGCGCCAAGAAACATCCTATGTGCACAGCATCGAATATGAACTCATACTCCCGCTGCACACAACCGAAGCAGACAAGCCCTACCCGCTCATCGCCGAGGGTTACGAGCGCAGCAGCTGGCTGGCCTTCGCGCAGTGCCTCAAAGAGAACCCCGACGACTGGGATATTCTCTACTGGCCAGAGATCCCCGACCTGCTAGAGGGCGTGGAAGAGCTAGAAGAAGCCTTCCAGGGTCAAAAACCCTATTGCGTGGAATCGGAGAACGACGCCTTCGGCCCGATTCTGGATCTGGAGCAGACGTGGGACGAATTCAAATCCAAGCACCGCAAGATGCGCAAGGCCATCACCCGCATCAACAACAAGCTGGAAGGCGGCGTGCACTTTGTCGTCTACCGCACAGAGGAAGAGATTGCACGAGCTGTAGATGTTTACGCTGATATCGAGCACAAGGGCTGGAAGGCGGGTCGCATTGGCGTGGCCCGCAACGAGACAGCACGAGATTTCTACCGTGAGCTAGCCACCGTACTGGCTAAGAATGACGAAATTCGTATAGGGGTTCTCTACCACGGTGAGATCCCCATATCCGCTGAGATCGCCTACACCTGCGGTGACCGCGTGTTCTTTTCGCACGGCACTTATGACCCCGCCTACAAAGACGTGTCGCCAGGAAAGATAAGCACCGGCTACTTCATCAAGGAGTTCCTCGACGACGAGTTCAGTTACGGCGATTTTTTGGCCGGGTTTTCACAGTACCTGTCCCCCTGGTCCGACGACTTCATGACAACCACCGAGGTCTACGTCTACAACAGGCGACCAGCTGTGCACGCCATCTGGAAATGGCGCAGAACAAAGGTCTGGCTCAAAGAAAAATACAAGAACAACCCAGCCTTAAACAAAAAAGTGGAAACGGCCTACATCAAATTGGCGCGCGTTTTTGGTATCGATGTAGACAAAGCTGACGCATGAAGCTTGTCTATTACACGCGCGCACAAACCGGTGAAATACCACTGGACGCCTGGAGAAAACTGGCGCGCCGCGCTTGTGTAAGCAACCCCTTCTACGAGCACTGGAACCTACTGCCGGCACTGCAACACCTCGAGCTACAGGCGGAAGTAACTGTGGTAACGGCCTGGAAGGACGACGAGCTGGTGGCGCTTTTCCCACTGCATTTTTACCTGAAGCTCCCACTGTTCCAGATTGCGTACATTTGGAAGCACGACGAGTGCTTTTGCACCTCACCCCTGGTGCTGGATAAAAAGACTTGGAGCAAGCTACTGCCACAGGTACTGGAGCAGCGAGGCATTCACATGCTGATCAGCACCACTCAGGCAAAGCAGGCTTTTGTGCCCAAGCATTCCCTGCACAGCACGCGCTGCAGCTACCGCCGACCCGCGCTGGACGCCTCGCTCAGCTTCCCAGAGATGGAGGCGAGCTGGTCCAAAAAACGCCGCAAAGACGGGAACCGCCTACTGCAGAAAACTTTCAAGAAAATGCAGGCGAACTACAGCAACAACACCACCGCGAGCGACTGTTCGGCGGCCTTTGAGCAATACAAGAACATCGAGGTTAAGGGATGGAAGGGCCGCTCAGGCAGCGCGCTCACACTGCACCCTGCCACCGACCGCTACTACCAAGCGGTCATTAGAGAAGGCAGCGCCCACCAGAAAGTGCAAATGCAGCTGCTGTCATTGCCGGAAAAAGTCATCGCAGCCTCCCTTCGCCTTGTCACGAATGACTGCGCCTTTGAGGTGAAAACAAGTTATTGCGAAGACAACCGCAATTTGTCGCCCGGCGTCATGCTGGAGATGCTGAACATGCGACAGCTGTCTGAAAGCACCTTGTCACGCGCTGACAGCTGCACCCTAGCGGGCAATCGTATTTTGGAGGCTCTTTGGCCCAAACGCATAGCCATCTACAACAGCGTGTATTTCGGGGATTGTCTTAGCGCCAAATTGGCCTGGCACCTCACCCGCGTGCACAAGTATTTCAGGCACCGAAACAAAGACAACAAGCGCCTAGCTTTTCACCCCAACACAGCGCCGGAAAATGCCCTTGCGCAAGCTGCCGGACACACGGACACCCCACCATGGAAATGACCCTGAGCGAGCACTGGAATGAGCTGCTTGATTACGCCGAGCTCTTTTACCTCGAATGGTATGACATGGAGGGCGTCATGCTCGGCTTGGGTTATGCAACCTCGCTGTATTGGTTACTGCTGATGCTCGAGCTGGCATGGGACGCGCTGAGTGGCAAGCGAACTTCTTTCTGGGAGCCTTTGGCCAATTGGTCCTTTTACCTGCTGAATAAAGCGGCTGAGGCCACGCTCTACGGCATGATCATCGGTGTTACCTTTGTCTTAATCGAAGACTTTGCGATCACTGAGTTGCCCATCAACTACATGACCTGGGCGATCTGCCTGATCGCCTGTGATTTCAGCTACTACTGGATGCACCGCTGCGAACACAGGGTGCGGGTGCTTTGGGCGCTGCACAGCGTGCACCACTCTTCCGAGGAATACGACCTCAGCACAGCCGTGCGCCTCTTTTGGTTTCTCGATTTCACCCTGTGGATTTTCTTCGCCCCGCTGCTGATCATTGGCTTCAACAGCTTGCAAGTATTGAGCTGCATGTTAATTGTTTTTACCTACATGACATGGGTCCACACCCAGAAAATTGGCAAGCTCGGATGGTTCGACAAGTATTTTAACTCTCCCTCAACGCACCGCGTTCATCACGGCGCGAACCGACAATACATCGACAAAAACTACGCGGGCATTCTGGTGATCTGGGACCGCATGTTCGGCAGCTACGAGCCGGAAGTCGAAAAGGTGCGTTTCGGTTTAACGAATCCGGTCGACAGCAACAACCCCTTTGAGATTGGCTTCCACGAAATCATCAGCCTCTGGAGCGACCTGCGCAGTACAGACAGCTGGGCGGTGCGCTTTAACTATCTGTTCAAAGGCCCGGGCTGGAAGCCAGGCAGCAAAACAAGTTCCGCCAACCCCATCAACTCCCCCGAGGCTGAGAGCTAATATGCGCGATCAAAACAAAGAGCGCCAGCGCCTGACCATACTCTCCGCGTGGAAAGCGGCCTACAGCCTGCTCGACGCGGGGCAGCGCAAACAAATCCACAAGTGGCTCGCCGTCTCGATGACAGGCCGTTCTATCCAGGCTTTCGGCGTTATTTCAGTGATGCCCTTTGTGGCATTGATCTCCGCCCCCGACCTAATCAACACGCACTGGCTATTGAGCCAAGCATTTGAATACAGCGGCGCAGCTGACTATCAGGGCTTTCTGACCATCGTCGGCTTGATGACTATTTCCTTCTACTTGCTGACAGCGGGCTTTACCTGTTTCGAAGTCTGGTACGGGGCACGCTTGTCAAATGAGCTCGGCTATTCCTTCTCAACGCGCCTGTTTGGCATCTACATTCGCCAGGACTATTCGCTGCACCTGAAGAAGAACCGCGCCTCCTCTCTGGACTTAATCACGGACGAGGTCGAGAGCACCATGGTGGGTGTCTTAGTGACCGGCGTGGAGATCTTGTCCAACGCCTTTCTGGCCCTGCTGATGACATCGATGATCATGCTCATCAGCTTCAAAGCGGCAGTGATCGCCGCGGTCGTGCTGTCAGTGGCCTACACCCTTATCCACCTGAGTTTCGCGGAGCGGGTTGAGGAGCACGGGGAAGAAGTCTACGATCTCGGCATTCGCCTGATGAATGTCGTACAGGAAGCACTGGCGGGTATCCGCGAGATAAAGACCTATCACGCCGAGGAGAGTTTCTGCCGCCAACACGCTGAGTTATCACGCGAGATCGCCGACCACTCCACTGGCCACGCGCTGCTGGAATTCGCCCCCCGACAAATGCTAGAAGCTGTCGCCTTCAGCGGCATCGTGGTGTTCGCGCTGGTGAGCATGATGATCTACCCCGATCCAGGCCAAGTCATGCCCATGATCGCCCTGTACGGCATGGCCGCCTACCGGCTTATCCCCACGCTGCGGGAGATATACGCCGACATGGAGACCATTAACTACGCCAAGTTCATGGTGGTTCGTTTGCAAGAAGAATTCGCGCGCGAGATAACCGAGCAACAACAGGGCACCGAGGTGCTCGCACTCGACAATGACCCCTTGATCGAGTTCACGGGCATCGAGTACAGCTACCCCGGCGAAGCACGGAATGTGCTGCAGGATTTCAACTGGACCCTGAAAAAACACACCCGCACTGCCTTGATAGGCCCCTCGGGCGCCGGTAAATCAACGGTCATTGATATCCTCACCGGCTTGTTGCAAGCGAACAGCGGTGAGCTGCGCATCGCCGGCACTTTGATGAACAAGTCCAATATGGCCAGCTGGCAAAAACGCATCAGCTACATCTCGCAATCCATCTATCTATTTGACGGCACGCTAGCGCAGAACATTGCCATGCAGGACGAGAGCAGCAAAATAGACATGGACCGCGTGTCCCGCGCCTGCGAACAAGCGGAGCTGAGTGCCTACGTGGAAACACTGGATGAAGGTTATGACACGGCACTGGGCATAGGCGAAAAACTGCTGAGCGGTGGACAGCTACGCCGTCTCGGCATAGCAAGAGCCCTTTACCGCGAGCCCGAATTGCTGATCCTCGACGAGTCACTCAATGAGCTAGACTCTGAGACACAGAGCACCATTTTAAAAACTATTTGCGCGCTTCGTGACATCACGGTACTGATGGTGACGCACGATCCGCGCGTACTGGCTTATTGTGAACACAAAAAAGAACTGATGCCCACTGAAGGCACTGGCAAAAAAGGGCTGGCAGCTTAGTCAGAAGCTGGTCTTTAACACCTCTCTATCTGGAAGCACAGTGATGTCGGCTTTAAAAAAACACCTCAGCAGCTACCCCTGGTCGCTGCGCCTAGAAGCCGCCGATTGGGCAGTGCACGGCCCTGCCCTGAAACTGATAGAAAGCACCTGCTTTGAAGACCAAATGCGATCCCAGGCATACGACTTGGAAGGACTGATCAGCGATCCAGCCGTGATGGCCATGGCGTTGTTCAGCGGTACGGAGATGATTGGCTACATCGCGGGTGCAGGGCTGGAATGCGAATCGTCCTCCTTCAACCCCGACACCGACCCCAAGGACGGTTGGGGAGATTTCGATACTTTCTACGTCGACAATGTCTCGATATTGCCCGAACACCGCGCCCCAGAGCACTTCGCTTTTATGGTGACAGAGTTCATCCGCATCGGATCCTACCTGGGCTACACCCGCACCACCACACACGCACGAAAAAGCAACGGTCTGTCAGCTTACTGCGTACGAAAGCTAAAGTTCAAGCGCCTTAAAACAATTAAAAACTGGTATGACTGCGGAGAGGATTTCGACTACCTGGCCCTGACCAAAGACAGGGCTGTCATATCAGGTAAATCGCAGCTCTGGCACAATACTGTCGATTGGATAAGGCACACTTTCCAAGGGACTTTTATAGAGCGCCTGTACCGCACTTGATACGGCCACCACTCAGACCAACACACCCGCGGTGATAGTCATGTTGTCGCGGTGCAGTAATTCTGGCTCGCGCATGCGAGCGCCCAACACCTCGGCCAAACGACGCGACGGCAAGCCGATGATTTCAGTGACATCAGCGGTGCCATAGTTGGCCAACCCTCGCGCTATTTCTTCACCGTCTTCTGTCTCCACAGCGAGAAGCTCGCCACGCTGGAAGTCCCCGCGCACAGCAGTCACCCCCACGGGCAGCAAACTAGAGCCGCTGCTGCGCAACACTTTGGCTGCTCCCGCGTCGACCACCACCGTGCCACGCACCTGCAACTGATTGGCCAGCCATTGCTTGCGCGCCACTAACGGCACACGCTCAGCACTCAGCAAAGTTCCGATCTGCTCACCCCTGAACGCGCGCAACAGAATATCTGGCTCGCGCCCGCTGGCAATTAAAGTGGAAGTGCCCGAACGGGCTGCTTTTTCAGCGGCGAGGATTTTGGTTAACATGCCACCGCTGCCGATCGCCGTACCGCTCGAGCCCGCCATGCGAACATGCGCGGGGTCCCCTGCCCTGCCCTCGCGGATCAGCGTAGCCCCGGGGTTCGAGCGGGGGTCCGCGTCGAACAGACCGGATTGATCCGTGAGAATAACCAGCAAATCTGCGCCGACCAAGTTGCCGACCAGCGCACCCAAGGTGTCGTTATCACCCACGCGTATTTCCGCAGTGGTGACGGTGTCGTTCTCATTGACGACCGGCACGATGCCCAACTCCAACAAGGTTGTCAGCGTGCCGCGGGCATTCAGGTAGCGGCGTCGATCCGCCATGTCGCCGTGGGTCAGCAGCATCTGCGCGGTGCCGATGCCGTGCTTCTTGAAAGCACTTTCATAGGCCTGCACCAAACCCATCTGACCAACGGCTGCAGCGGCCTGCAACTTGTTCACTTCACGCGGCCGCTCGGACCATTGCAAACGGCTGATGCCCTCCGCGATCGAGCCAGAAGACACCAATACCACTTCAATGCCCGCTGCACGCAGTTCGGCCAGTTGCGCCACCCAAGACTCAATGGCCTGCAAATCCAGGCCAGCGCCGTCCGCGGTGATCAGCGCACTGCCGACCTTTACAACCCAACGCTTTGTCTGGGGTATATCAGCCCGGTCCATCTGCGCTGCTCGCCGCTTCGGCTTCGGCTTCCTCTTCGCGAAGGCGCTCGAAATACTGCATGATCTTCTGGCTGAGAAGCTCCGTTCCCTGGGCCGTGGCGGCGCTGATCACGTGCACTTCGCCCTGCCAATCCAGCGCTTCACACAAGGCTTTGCGGCGCTCGGCCAACTCTTCCTCGTCCACCAGGTCGGATTTATTGATCACCAACCAGCGCAGCTTGGTCGCCAGCGAATCTTCGTACTTGGCCAGCTCTGCCACCAGTTTCACCGCTTCATCAGCAGGGCTAACGGACTCATCAAGCGGGGCTATGTCCACCAGATGCAACAACAGCCGCGTGCGGCTCAAGTGCTTGAGGAACTGTACGCCCAGACCCGCACCGTCGGCCGCACCCTCGATCAAACCCGGAATATCGGCCATCACAAAGCTGCGGTGCTTCTCCACACTGACCACACCCAGATTAGGCGTGAGCGTGGTGAAGGGGTAATCCGCGACTTTGGGCCGCGCAGAGGAAACCGTACTGATCAGTGTGGACTTGCCCGCATTGGGGTAGCCCAAGAGACCAACATCCGCCAGCAGCTTAAGCTCCAGCTGCAGCTTGCGGCGATCACCTTCAGAACCGTTACTGCTCTGCCGAGGCGCACGGTTGACCGAACTCTTGTAACGCGTATTGCCGAGGCCATGGAAGCCGCCTTTGGCCACCAATGCGCGATCTCCGGCCTTGCTCAAGTCCGCGATCAGCTCGCCGGTCTCGTCGTCGTAGGCCATTGTGCCCACAGGCACCAAGATAATCTTGTCCTCACCTGAAGGACCGGTCATGTTGCGCCCGTGGCCTTTTTTGCCATCGACTGCGTGATACGTCCGCAGATGGCGGAAGTCAGCCAGCGTATTGAGGTTGACATCGGCCAGCAGGTAAACCCCGCCGCCATCGCCACCATCACCGCCATCAGGACCACCCCGAGGGATGTATTTCTCACGTCTAAAACTGACGCAGCCATTGCCGCCATCACCGGCGATCACCTGAATGGTGGCCTCATCGACGAATTTCATCGCCACGACCTCTCTCAATAATTACCGCGCTGTGCACGCACGCGGTTGTAAATTCATTGCTCGCAAACGGCCCGCCAAGCTCACGCCGTACACACGGCACGCGGCAGAATGCGATCAGGCCATCGGTTCAGCATCACGCCTTCAATGAAGCAGACACTGTTGATGGCGAAATTCCTACAAGTGAGAGCCTCTAAGGGCTGCCACAGCTTTTCTTTGACTCAAACAAAAAACCCCGCCTCAGGGGCGGGGTCTTTTGCGAACAACCCGCGCCGACTTAGGCGCTGGCTGCTGGAATGATGTCAATGAAACGACGGTTCTTAGGACCGCGTACCACGAACTTCACTTCGCCGCTGGCCTTAGCGAACAAGGTGTGATCCTTGCCGCAGCCTACGTTGTTTCCTGGGTGAAACTGGGTGCCACGCTGGCGAACCAAAATATTGCCAGCAAGCACTTGCTCGCCGCCATACCGTTTCACACCAAGGCGTTTCGCCTCGGAATCACGTCCGTTGCGAGTAGAACCCGCCGCTTTTTTGTGTGCCATTGTTTCAGACTCTCAGTTTACAACCACTGTATCGCTCGTTGCCGAGCAAACATCAGCAGCTGATTGATTCAATTTCCAGCTCAGTGTAGTTCTGGCGGTGGCCCATCTGCTTACGGTGGTGCTTACGACGGCGAAATTTAACAATCTTCACCTTCTTACCACGCCCATGAGCAACAACCTTCGCCGCAACTTTGGCACCTTCAATAACAGGTGCACCCACTTTCAGATCATCGCCATCGGCGACCAACAATACTTCAGTCAGCTCGACAGTATCACCTTCGTTTGCAGAAAGAGTCTCAACCCGAAGGCGATCACCCTGTGCAACGCGATACTGTTTCCCGCCTGTTTTTATAACCGCGTACATGCCAATTCTCCCGGCAGCATATAATTCAGCAAGCCGCCAATTATAGCGACACACCCTAGTAACGTCAACAGGTATTTTAGCGTATAACGTGGCAAAAGCCACGCCTTAAGATGTACAATTGACGGCCTGACGCGGCCCCTGTAGGCCACTTTCAATCCACGAGAGCCTGATGAGCACCTACACAGACAACCCCATTGCTAGTGAGATGGAGCAAGTTGACGCCACTATCTCCACAAAGCTGCAGTCCGAAGTTGCCCTCGTAAACCAACTCAGCGCCTACATCATCAACAGCGGCGGAAAACGCCTCAGGCCGCAGCTGGTCTTGCTTGCAGCTCTCGCAGGTGGCTACAAAGACGCCCACCACACCACCGCCGCCGCCACCATAGAGTTCATCCACACCGCTACCTTGCTGCACGACGACGTAGTGGACGACTCCAAACTGCGACGCGGCCGCGACACCGCTAACGAAGTCTGGGGCAACGAGGCCGCCGTGCTCGTCGGCGATTTCCTCTACTCCCGCGCTTTCGAGATGCTGGTAGAGATAGGCAACATGCGCATCATGCAAGTGATGGCCAAGACCACCAATCAAATCGCCGAAGGCGAAGTGATGCAACTGCTCAATGTGCACAACGCCGACATCAGCGTCGACGAATACCGCGCCGTTATCGAAGCCAAGACCGCCAAGCTCTTCGAAGCGGCGATGCGGATCGGCGCGATCCTCGCGGATCTGCCCCTGGAGGCCGAACAAGCACTGGCCGCCTACGGCAGCCACCTCGGCATCGCCTTCCAGCTGGTGGACGACGCGCTCGACTACAGCGGCGACAGCAAAGCCCTGGGCAAGAACGTCGGTGACGACCTCGCCGAAGGCAAACCTACCCTGCCATTGATAGCCGCACTGCAAAAAGCCGACGCAGCACAATCAGCTATATTGCGAAAGGCGATAGAAGAAGGCGGCCACGAGCACATAGACGCTGTGATGGAAATCATCGAGCAAACCGGTTCACTGGACGCCACACTGCAGATGGCGGCAGATGAAGCAGAAGCGGCCAAGCGCGCGCTGGGCTCCCTGCCCGACTCCAGCTACAAGCAATACCTGCTCGCACTGGCCGAGCAAGCGGCCGCACGCACCGCCTGATCGACCCCGACAGAGGCCTCGGCGCAGCAGAGGCTTGGACGACAAATCAACAGCCTCGCCCTTTGGTCCACCCCGCCCCTACAACACCGCCCGCAAGAAGGTGTTTATCCGCGCTCGAATCTGGCTTACAAAGCCGCTCAAAGTGTGGCCTGCCCCCTCATACGCGTACACCTGCAAATCCACAGGGTCACGGCCCTGCTCAACCCAAGCCGCCTCCATACGATTGAGCACCTCAAACGGCACACCGGCATCAGCCGTGCCGTGGTGGAGTTGCAGTGGTGCGATATCCGAGACAAACAACAGTGGCGAGCAGGCAATCATGCGCGCTCTAGCTTCAGCAATTGAACTGGCCCTCACTGATAGGTCTTTCAAGAACCAGTTATCGTACAAAACCTTCAGATTGGCATGGCGCCTGTACGACTCAACAAGATAAGTGTCCGGGCCAGCAAGAGACACCACGCGCTCAATCCTATCGTCTCGAATCGATGCCAGCATGGCCGTATTCCCGCCCCGACTGCCACCAACCGCCACAACCCGCTCGCCCGCTCTCGATGTGCTTTCTATCGCCACATTCAGCAAAGCGAGCACATCGTCCGTGCCTCCATCGCATTGGTCAAACAGCGGCCCTTCGGACTCAAAGGCCTGCTCACCCACAAGGAGGCGCTGGCCCCGATATGCAGGATAAACCGTGATGACCGGCGGGTGCCTCGATTCACTTGACGCGTCGGTACTGACACGCACCTCAAACGGCGGCCCGAAACCGGATAACGAAAGCGCAATCGGAAAGCCCTGCTCCGGCACCGGCGTGCCTTCAGCCGGCGATATGATCGCCCCGAAATGCAAACCACCGGGCCCGCTATGAGAAACAACTCGCAACAGCCGACCATCGGCCAGCACCTCGCGATAGACCTCATGTACGTCTCGAGGACTTAAATCCCGCTGCGCCCACGCAGCCCGAACCTGAGCGAGCTCATTCGATGTAGGCGGCGCAAACAGCTCTGAAATTGAAACCCCAGCTGAATCCAATTGCGGCGCAAGCGAAGAATTTTTCGACCAGCACCCTGAAATAGCGACCGATATTAAGATCAGCGCCGAGATAGCGCACTTCTTTCGCCTAATTATCTGCTGCATAAAAGCCTGTATTTGGCTGGCGAACAACGCCACTATCCTTAAGGCTATCAGTAACAGAGTTCTGTTTTACGTAACGGTATGTGTCGGACTAAAGCTGTTAGGGACGAGCACAGCGACTTCGCACGGATGTTTTCAACAAGCTATGCACAGTAGAAATATGCCGATTGAAACGCGCATAATGGGGGGCTTATGTTAAAGATCATACGCTCTGTAAAGCCGCAGATACCTCTTCTATAGCATCTCCACCGAAAGTCGATCGCATTCAATATATCCTTCATGGGGTATGGCCCCCCCTCCCCAAGAAAAACTTACTACTGATTTTTTTAGTCTATCTGAGTAGATTTCCTCGATTCCAATTCCGCATACAGAGTTTTGGTAATTGAATTGATTGACTAAAACTTCATGCACAACATGAAATTTAATTTTCATGGTGGAACTTGACTCGGGATCATTTGAAGACTCGAATTGAGTCAGCGTGATATAAGCTTCAGGCCAAACTCCTTCCCATACAGAGTTCCTCATCTTTTCTAACATATCTCCCCTAGATAAAGATATTTCGACAACTTCAGCGCTCTCAAACGATGGCCACTGCCCCAGTTTATTTATAACTTCTTCATACCCAGTAATTTTTTTCAGAACGGAACTATCTATCAAAATAGAGTTGTCCCAGCCACTGCAAATATCTGAAATTTTCACCAGCCGTCCAATCCTTGACTCGGCCTGTCAGGGAAACACATACACGAGTCTGGGTCTTGATTCCACGATACAACATGCCAGTACCCGTTAGGATGACCATGGCCGGGCTTATTCACAGCCCACTTGTCATCAGTTGGGCAAGGGATACAATTTCCATCACAATCTCTCCCAGGGTTAAACGGCTTATGCACTACAGGATCACTGTTCCCTCTCTCTCTTCCTCCCCCATCTGTTGGGACTGAACAAGCTCCCATAATCCGACAGAATAAGTAGGCAGAAATAATTGCACATGCTGGGCTGGAAGCACATGCCACAACCGCAATAGGTACGGCTTCGCCTGTAGGATCAGTATTCAAGACGGGATTCTGATACCCATAGCCAAAGGTATTGATCCCCCCACCGAGTCCGATGAGATCACTCTCAATGTACCGGCCCGTCGTCGGGTCATAGTCTCTGTAGTAATTGTAGTGCAGCCCCGTCTCTTCCTCAAAGTACTGCCCCGGGAAGCGGATGTTCTGCTCCACTTCCGCTGTGCTCTCCGTCGCCTCCCCGAACGGACTGTAACTGCCCTGCCACACCACCGCGCCTGCCGTGTCGGTCAGCGCTTGCGGCGTGCCCAGGTGGTCGTTGTGGAAGTAATAGGTGTCCGCTGTCACCGGTTGCGCCAGCAACAGGGTTGCAGCTGTCGCGAGGGTCTGGATCAGGTGCTTGAAGTTCATCTCACTGCCCTCCCACGGTGATCGTGTAGTCGGTCGCAGCGTAGCCGTGCACCGCTATGTGCATCTCCGCCCCCACATCCTGGGAGACGTAACAGACCTCGTCGCTCGTGCCGCCGTTGTCCGACTTGCAGTCAAAGCTCGCGTTGTCCGCCTGTTCGCCAAAGCGCACGTACAGATCCCCGTCCCCCGTCAGGCCCGACACCGTCACCGTGAGCGCACGCGCACTGCTGCCCGCCGCCAGGGTGTAGTGCGCGTACGCCTGCACCGCCACGCTGCCACTGACCGCTTGGTCCAAGCTCAACGCTGTGCTCCCCCCTGTCCCACCGCCCGTGTTGCCACCACCACCACCACCACCGGTGCCGGTGTCCGTCGCCGTGGTGCTCAACGCGTAGTCCGTCGCCTGCCACCCGTGCACACCGATGTGCAGCGTCTCATTCGCCGCCACGTCCACCGTGCAACTCTCCTGGCTTGTGCCCCCGTTGTCCGAGCGGCAATCAAAGGTGCTGCCGTCGTTCTGGCTGCCGAGCCGCAGGTACAGGTCCCCGTCCGCCGTCAGACCGTTGAGGGTCGCTGTCACCGAGCGCGCCGTGGCCGCTGGCGTCAGGGTGTAGTGGTGCCACTCTTTGAGCCCCGCTGAGCCGCTGGCGCTCTCGCCCGCCGCCAGCTCACCGCCCGTGGTGCTGCCGCCGCCCCCGCCGCCCGTGTCACTCGCGCTGGTGCTCAGACTGAAGTCCGTCGCCGCCCACCCGTGCATCGCGATGTGCAAGGTGGCGTTTTCAGGCACGGCCAGTGTGCAGCTCTCCGTGCTAGTGCCCCCTGCATCGGACTTGCAATCAAAGGTGCTGTCGTCCGCTTGCGCGCCGAGTTTGAGGTACAGATCCCCGTCCCCGGTCAGCCCGCTCATTGTCACCGTCGCCGTGCGCGCGTTGCTGCTCGGGCTCAGGGTGTAGTGTCGCCATTCTTTGAGGCCCAGTGCCCCGCTGTCGCCTTCCCCCGCGTTCAGCACGTTGCCGGTGTTGCCGCCCCCGTTACCGCCGCCATCCGCGCTGCGCCACATGGCCAGCGGTTGCCCGTTCAGGTAGGCGTATTCCACCGGCTCACTGCCGTCGCTGTTCGCTTCCCCGACCAATTGCCCTTGGCGGTCAAACAGGTAGTGCCGGGTCGTGCCGTTGGCCGTCTTGCTCACCCGCTGGCCCAGCGCGTTGTGCCCGTACTGGACCTCACCCGCCAGTCCCGTCACCCCGCTCAGGCGGTTGTGCTCGCCGTAGCTGAACGCGTTGCCACCGCTCGCCGTCAGGTTGCCCGCTGCATCACGGCTGCGCGCCGTGCCGCCCACGTCGGTGAGGCGGTTGCTGCCGGTGGCGTAGCTGTAGCTCTGATTCTCCGCATCCGCGCTGAACTGCGTGCGGTTGCCCACCGCGTCGTAGTCGTAACCGTGACTGCCGTAGGCTCCCGCCGCACTGGTCAGGCGGTTCAAGTCGTCGTAGCCGAACAGCTGGGTGTTAGACGCAGCCAGCGCATCGGTGATACCGCTGATGCTGTTCGCCGCACTGTAGCTGTAGCTGCGGTCCAGGATCGCCCCGTCCGCGATGCGCCCGATGCGGTAGTCCAGGTCGTACTCGACCGTGCGCACCGCGCCGTTGCCCAGGGTGTAGCCCGTCAACGGGCCAAAGGGCAGGTACTGCAGGTTGCTGATCAGGGTCTCGCTGCTGCCGCCCCCGACATGGGTGATGCTGCTCAGGCGCCCGGCGGTGTCATAGCCGTAAGCCAAGCTGCGACCGCTCGGGTAGGTGGTGCCGGTGAGTTTGTTGGCCGCATCAAAACTGTAGCCCGTGCTGTAGAGCACCCCGCCGATCGTGCTGCGCTGCTCGGTGATGTTGCCCCGCGCATCAAAGCTGTAGACGGTGCTGCCGGTGCTGTCACCCACTTGGCTCAAACGGCCAATGCCGTTCACACCCTGATCGTAGCTGTAGCTCACGTTCAGGCTGCTGTCGGCGTAACTTTTACTCGTCAGGCGGTTGAGTGCGTCGTACTGGTAGCTGACCGTGACGCCGCGTACGTCGGTCTCGCTCAGGCGATTGCCCGCCGCGTCCACTGTGTAGACCGTGGTGCCGGTGTCGGGGCTCTCTAACTTGAGCAGGTCCCCAAAACCGTTGTAGCTGTAGGCGGTGGTGTTGCCCGTCGCATCGGTCACGGTGGTCAGGTTGTCTTGGCTGTCGTAGCCGTAGCCGGTCACCCCGCCCGTGGCGTCGGTGCTCGAGACCAAGCGGTTCAGTGCGTCGTAGCCGCTGCTCGTTGTCGCCCCGCCCGGCTCCACGCTTGAGGTGCGGTTGCCATTCTTGTCGTAGCCGTAGCTCGCTTCCCCCGAGACCGCGTACACGGTCTTGATCAAACGGCTCAGCTCGTCGAAGACTTGTTGCTGGTTGAGCTTGAGGGTGCCGCTTGCGTCCTTGTAGCGGGTCGCTGTGCGGTTGTCCGCCGCATCCAGGTCCCATTCCATGCGGTTGCCCAGCGCGTCCTCGATCGCCACCAAACGGTTCGCTTGGTCCCATTCGTAGGCCAAGTAGCTGCCGTCCGAGGGCGTGACCCGGGTGATGTTGCCCACCGGATCGTAGGTGTAGCTCGTGGTGGCCCCTGCCACGGTGGACGTCAACAAACGCTGGCGCAGGTCATAGGTCATCGTCGTGACCACGCCGTTAGCGTCGGTCAAGCGCAGCACGTTGCCGTGCGCGTCGTAGTCGTTGAAGGTGGTGACATGGCCCAGGGCGTTGGTCGCCGTGTGGCGCTGGCCGCACTGGCCGCCGGTGGTGCAGTTGTAATAGCTAAACGTCGTGGTGTCAGTGACATCACTGCGCGGCCCGTCCACCGACAACAGCTGCCCCGTGCCGCTGTGGCTGAACGTCCAAGTGCGGCTCAAGCCCGTCGCGGTGTCCGTGACAGTGCGAGTGGCAAGGTTGCCGTCGGCGTCATAGGTGTTGTCGGTCGTGCGACCGGGCTCAACACGCTGCACCGCCTTGGACCACTCATCGTGCCAGGTGGTCGTGATGGTGCGCGCAACCGCTGTCCCAGTGCCCACTGTCTTGGACGTCACACGCCCCAGCGCATCGCGCTCGTACTCCGTGCGGTTGCCTTCCCAATCAATCTTGGCCGATAGCTGGCCGTCGTTGCCATATTCGTAGGCCGTGGCCGCTTGCGGGCAATTGGCAGAGGCAGGACTGTCAATCGACACCAACTTCTTCTGCGTGTTGATGATTTTATAGGTGTAGACCGTCTCTTTGCCCAGCTGATCCACCACACGATTCTTAGTCGTTGAGTGAGTCGCATCAGGGGCAAAGCTGAATGTGCCGCGACCCTCGTTGAAGGTCTCGGTGATTTTGTTCCCGCCTGACGTGTAGCTGATCGTATGGCCAATCAGTCCCCGCTCGTCTTCAATCGACGTGAGGAATCGGTAGGACGCGGGTTCGTAGGTGTACTTTTTTGTCTTTCCATCGGGATAGAGCACCGCTGCAATAGAGCCATCTTCCCCGTAGCTGTATTGCGTGACCCCCCCGTTGGGGTCGATCAGTTGTGTGACCATGTTCTGTGTATTTAAGATCAGCGCCAGCGACACACCGTAGCTGTCCGTGATATCGATGCGATCAGTGCTGCGCACCAATGAGACCGCATAGCCTCCCTTGGTTTCAATGCGCGTGAGCTGTCCCGTCGCATCAAAATATTCAGTGTCATTTTTCTCGTTGACCAGCTCCCAACCACCACCCGACAGCGCCGTCAGCACTAGATGATCGCCGTCCCATGTTCCCCACTCCCCGGTGACTGAATCTTTGGAGAACAGCACCTGCCTGCCATCAGGGCGCGCGACATGGAGTACACCAATTGGTCCAGTTTGGAGGCCTGCATGCATCGCGGCATCGCTCCCCAAAATGATGCCGCGCGCGTAGGTATGGCTCCAGCGTCTGTAGTCATCAAATTTGGGAGACAACCCGGTCGAGCGCCGTTTGTTATGCGAGTTATTACGATAAAAACGAGAGAACCCCAAAAGGCGGTGGCTACTTTTATAGTCATGTTCTCGCTGGAGTTTAATCCCGGAAACTAACGCGATAGGGTTACTAGAAACCGTACAAGATTCTCCGCCTACCCCGACATTTTGGGCACCGCCATCGGCCAAGCCGCTTCGGCTACACTCGGTAATGGGCCTGCCGGGGAGACCAGTCGTACCTGGCTCTGCGTACCGTGTTGCGCTATACCCCAATGGGCAAGCGGCAATGTATTTTACATTGATCCCATACCCACTAGACATGACCGACGTCTTATATCTATTACACGTAAACCACCGCCAGGTATCTTCCGTCGGCCAAGGCATTTCCTGCCAATCATTAAAGCCTCCTGCATCCTGACAACCCTGTATTGCGGCTTCCGCTGGGGAGTCATGCAAGACCGCCCCGCTATAGTGCCAACCGTAGACCGGACCCGTTTTTTCAATATTTGCAGCGATCGCCGTGTTTGAAAAAATCACAGCACTAATGAGGTAACGTAGGGGAATACGCATGAGGGGCAACATCGTCCTTTGAGGTAGCGGACAACACGCACGGGGCCCTTCGCTTAACGCGAGCTTAGGCGACTTTTCCGTGCCGTGTCGATCGGTCATCAATCCTTGGAAGCGAAACAGTATATTCGATCTTAAGGACAAAGCGAGTGAGGAAACATTACGTGTCACAAGCTGTCACCGTCAGCAGCCAAAGAAGGGTAATAAGCAAGGCGTGGGACGTTCACCCGCACAGCCCTTGGAGCCGCATCGGCGTGTTCGATCGGTTCGTTAACGGATCAATCTCTCGGTTCTGCGGCTGAGACTGAATCCACTGCGGCGAGAATCTTTTCAGGGAATAGCAAGAGCCGTCTTGATTACCCCTATGACTCA
>JAWSVD010000150.1:0-25277 GCA_033852095.1 Granulosicoccaceae bacterium
AGACCATATACTGCCCTACAAGCACGGTGCCCGATTGAAGCCGTAGGGCAGCATAAGCGAAGCGCATCCGCAGGACCGCAGCCGCAATGTCCAGACCGTTGTAGCCCGGAAGTAGCGGAGCGGTATCCGGGTTTGCGCAGCAAACATCATATTGCGGCGCGCAACAGGCTCAGCCAATGGCACTGTAATTTACCGCGTTTTGCATAGCCCCGACCCCCGGTGCGAACTCTGGGGGGGAGGCAGTGACACCCCGCATTGCGCCCCGCTCCATGGCGGGCTACGGGTGCGGTGATTTGGCGGAAGCCGGCAATGTCGGGGTCGTTGTGTGTCTCAATGGCAAGGGCTCAACCGTGCCTGTTGCGTCCGGGGCTCCAGGCGTTTGGCAAGTCGCTCGCTCAGAGCCGCCACTATTCTCAAACCTTTGCTGCTCAGGCGCCGTAAGCGGTGCTTGTTTGGCTTGGGGTAGTAGGGTGGGTGCGACACCGCGAGGTGTTGACCCGCGGGCACGCCGGCCGCGTAAGACAGCGCGTCTATATGAATATCCATCATGCGTCGAGTTTTCATTGTTTGCCTTCCTCTTCAGTGTTGGATATATAATCGGCCACACAGTTGATTTTTTCGAATGATCAAATTTCACTTAGCATGAGATATATTCATGGATAGACAGCGAAAGCTGCCGCCCTTGGGGGCGCTGCGTGCGTTTGAAGCCGCGGCGAGGCTAGGCGGGTTCACCAAGGCTGCAGCGGAGTTACACGTCACCCAGACAGCGATCAGCCACCAAGTGCGGTCGCTGGAGGAGTTTTACGGTCAAAAGCTCTTTGATCGTCAGAAGCGCGAGGTGTCTCTGAACGCTGGTGGTTCGGCGCTCGCAGCGGTGCTCACGGATGTCTTCGACCAGCTGGAGCAGGCAAGCCATGCGCTCTTGTCCAGCGCTGCGATGCCGCTGCGGATAACGGTTCCTCCGGCCTTTGGCAGCTACTGGTTGGCGCCTCGACTGAGTGGCTTTTGGTCTCAGCACACCGTCGAGCTGAACTTGATCCCCAGTGCTGAGAGATTGGATTTCAGAAGCCACAATATCGACATAGGCATACGCTGCGGCAAAGCGCCTTGGCCGGGGTTGGTGTCGGAGCACTTGATGGCATATAGCGCTGTGCCGGTGTGCTCGCCCGAGTACCTCGCGCAATCGGCACCGCTGTCGGTGGCTGCTGATCTGGATAATCACCAGCTTATTCACGAGATGGGTTATCAGCTCTGGGCTGAGTGGCTTGCCTCGCACGAACACAGTGCGCCAAATGCCAAGCACGGTGTGCTTAGCCAGAGCTCTGCGCTGGTCTACGATCTGGTGTTGCGCGGACAGGGCGTGGCGCTGTTGAGTGTTGAACTGATAGAGGAACATTTGGCCAGCGGGGCGCTAGTGGCACCCCTGGGCAGGGAGTCGGATCAGGAAATGGCCTTCTATCTGGTCTATCGAGAGGGTGCGCTGAACAATAAGCACACCGCTTTATTCAGGGCTTTTCTCCTAGAAGAGCTGGCCTGAGTGTGTATCAGGCCGCGCGCGGGGGGGGGCAATTAATGCCTCAAGTTTTTGCCTCAAGTGAATGCATGGCCGTCAAACAGTTTTCGTGCGGTGCGCAGATTCGCCACTGTTTCCACCTTGCCGTGCTTGCGTCGCACCACAACCGCGAGCATGCCCGTGGGGTGCTCCAAATTAAAGGTCAGCTCTTCGGCTGTGCTTTGCTTGACCATCTCAAAGCCAATAGCGCCTTCAGACAGGCAAGACGTGGCCACGCTGACTGCGCCCAGCACGCCGATGGCCTTGTGACAGCAGTGCGGAATAAAGGTCCGAGTCGTGATCTCGCCGCCAGCGCAGGGCTCGCTCAGCAGATTCATTTTCGGCACTGACTTCGCGCTCACGTCGCCCAGGTTCATGAGTACACCTGCTTGCAATCTGATCGATTCAAGCCTTGTTTTGAGCTCGGTGTTTTGTTCCAGCTCGGCTGGACTTTCCTTGCCGCTGATGTCCATGTCCGCCGCACGAATAACGACGCAGGGCATGCCGTTGTCGATCAAGGTGACTGGGGTGTTGTCGATTTTATTGACCGTATCCCCAGTGGGGAACAGAGCCCCGCAAGTGGAACCCGCCGTGTCGCGGAATTCCAGTAATACAGGGGCGGCCGTTCCGGGCACGCCGTCGATGCGGGCCTCCCCCGCGTAGCTCACTTGGCCGCCGGGGGTTTGTACCCGAGCAGTGGCGCTTTGACCGGTGTTAACCATGTAAATATTCAGCGAGGTCACGCCGTCTTCGGCCTGGACCAACCCGCGCTCTATGGCGAAGCCCCCAACACCCGCGAGCATATTGCCGCAGTTCTGGCTGTCGCTCACGGTTGCCTCGTCGACGAACACCTGCAGAAACAGATACTCCACATCGATGCCGTGTCTGGACGAGAGCCGCACCACCGCCACTTTTGAGGTGAGCGGGTCTGCGCCGCCCAGACCATCTATCTGCCGTGCATCGGGCGAACCCATGAGCCGCAGCAGCAAGGCGTCGCGTGCCGATGTGTCTGCGGGCAGATCCGTGGCCAAGAAGAAGCCGCCCTTTGAGGTGCCCGCGCGCATCCACATCACGGGCACCGACTCAGACATAACGCAGACCTTTTTCCTCGAGGCGGGCACGCATCTCGTAGATGTCCAGGCCGAGCTCACCCGTGGCGAGCCGTGCTCGCTTGGCCTCTTCTCGCTCGATCCTGTCTTGCGCGTTTTGCAGCACGCCTGGGGCGTTTTGCACGGGCACTACGCAGACGCCGTCGTCGTCGGCGACGATCACATCGCCCGGATTGACCACTGCCCCGGCGCAGACAATCGGTACATTCACCGAGCCGAGAGTCTCCTTGATCGTGCCCTGTGCGGACACGGCGGTGGACCAGACATGAAAGCCCATCTGGCGCAGGTTGCGGGTGTCGCGCACGCCGGCGTCGATGATCAGTGTATTGCAGCCACGGGCCAGTGCTGAGGTGGCTAATAGATCGCCAAAGTATCCCATGTCATTTTTGGATGTGGGGGCCAGTACGAGTATATCGCCTGCCTGCAGCTGCTCGATGGCGACGTGCAACATCCAGTTGTCCCCGGGGGCGGCGGAGATGGTCACGGCCGAACCCGCCACGGCGGTGTCCTGCTGGATGGGCCGCACATAGGGGGCCATCAGGCCAGTGCGCTCCTGAGATTCGTGCACCGTGGCCACGCCGGCTTTGCCCAGTCCCGTGATGACCTCAGCGGCAGCGCGGGGGATGTTTTGTACGACGACTGGCATCTCAGTTGCTCCCGGTGTTGGGCGGCGTGCCATGCGAGTGGAAAGTCTCAATGGTTTTTAATCCCCAGGCCTGACCCTTTTTCCGGTCCGATTCAGTCCAGACGACGGGCTGCCAGTCTGGGGCGAGGATAAGCCGCGCACCCGCATTGGCCAGCTCCACCCGATTGCCCGCTGGCTCCCAGACGTAGAGAAAGAAAGTACCCTGAATAGCGTGCTTGTGTGGGCCAGTCTCGATATGCACCCCGTTCTCCAGAAAGATATCTGCGGCGCGCAAGATGTCTTCGCGCTGGTCGGTGGCGTATGTGACGTGGTGCAGTCGGCCTTCCATGCCGCCGTGTTCTTCAGTGCAGGCCAGGTCGTAGGTTTTGTTGTTGACGGTAAACCAGCAGCCGCCGATGCGTCCGTTGTCCATCTGGATGTACTCAGTCACCTGACTGCCGAGGCAGGTCTCCATGAAACGTTTGAACTCGGCCACATCGGAACTGAGCAGGTTGAGGTGGTCCAGGCGGCGCGGCGCCGCGCCGTTGAAGCGGCTGGCCATGTTCTTCAGCGCGGAGGCGTCTGCTGCGTCCGGCACGTAGTGTTTGCTCTCCCAGTAGATCTCAAACACGTGGCCGAAGGGGTCTTCAAAGCGGAAGGCGCGCCCGTGTCCGAGGTCGCCGTCGTTCCAGCCGTGTACCTTGTAACCGCTGTTTTCAATGATGGCGACACGGCGGTCTAGCGCTTCCTGGCTGGCCGAGCGGTAAGCGATGTGGCCCACGCCTGTGCTGTGGTGGCGGGTCAGCTTGAGCGTGTGGAACTCGTAGTCGTCCCAAGCGCGCAGGTAGGCGCTGTCGCCGTCCAGTGCAGAGAGTTTGAGGCCGTAGATCTCGGTGAAAAACGTGAGGCTCTCTTCGAAGCGATCGGTGTACATCTCAACGTGCGCGAGGTGGGCGAGATCACCGGAGGGTGCAGTGGGTGTGTTCATGTTATCTCCTGCGCTCAGAGCGTGTCGACGGTGCGGGGGAAGACGGACTGGAAGGCCTCGGCGTGTGTGGCCGCGCGGCCACCGGCCATGCCGCCGGAGTTGCGGCGGAAGTGGTTGGCGCGGTTTTCAGCGACGTTGCTGTAGTAGTCCCAGAGATGGTGCTGGCCTTCCATGCACTCGATGGCGGCGCGCTTGCGGCTCCAGACTTCGCTGATATCGAGGAAAGTATCCGGTTTCCAGCCCATCTGTTCCGTCTGGTGTGGCTCGAAGAGATACAGCTGCGGTGCGGCCAGAACTTTCTCGCCCGGGTTGTGGCCCCAGGCTTGCGCTATCATGCGACAGCTCAATACGAAGTCGGTGGTGCGCATGTGGTCGGTGTTGTAGGGGTCGTACTGGGAGTGGCTGAGCATAAAGCGCGGCTGCACAGTGCGCATGATGTCCACCACGCGGTTTTGCGCCTGCTTGCCCAGTTCCAGCGGGTAGTCGCCGAGGTCCAAAAATTGGATGTCGTGCACCCCGAGCGCAGTGGCGGCGTTTTCTGCCTCTTTGCGGCGGTTTGCTTTGACTTCATCGAGCTGTTTGTTTTCTTTCCACAGGCGGGCGCTCTCGCCCCTTTCACCGTAGGAGAGGCAGACGACAGTCACGTCGACGCCCTGTTGTTGGTGCAGGGCGATTGCGCCGCCGCAGCGCCAGACGAAATCCGCTGCATGAGCGGAGATTACCAATGCTGTATCCTTATGGGCCAATGTCGCCACCTTATGATGCTGAGAGTTGCACTGAGGATGACAAGGCTAGCCGTGGTTTGCTATTTCAAATTGCGGCTTTGACTATTAACTTTTGTTATAACAGTGGGCTCGGGCCATGCAGGGCAGTGATCTCAATCTCCGGCATTTGCGCGCATTCGCACAGGTTTGTCACTGCGGTAGCATTTCGGCGGCGGCTGAGACGGTGCATCTGTCCCAGTCGGCCATCACCCAGGCGTTGGCGAAGCTGGAGCGCGACTTTGAAGTGGTGTTTTTCTCGCGCAGCAGCAAGGGCATGTTCCCCACGGATCAGGCGCATGTGTTGCTCAAGCGCGTCGACCGCGCCTTTGAATTGCTGCGCGCCGCGACCCGGCAGGCACAGCGCGCGGAGCACGTGGGGGCGGTGCAGCACTACAGCCACTCACTGACCAGCACCCAGCTCAGGGCGCTAGTCGCGGTGGCAAGGCACGGGAATTTCTCCGTGGCGGCACGTGCGATGGGTGTCTCGCAGCCCAGTCTGTACCGCGCCGCCAAAGACCTCGAGGCGCTCTCCAGAGAGCTTTTGTACCGCAAATCCTCACAGGGCATTGAGTTGACCCCCGCAGCGAAGTTATTGGCTCGTGCCGCCCAATTGGTCTTCGCTGAGTTGGGCAGTGCGATCAGCGATATCAAATACCTGAAGGGAGACAGCCGGGTGGTGTTGAGCCTCGGCAGCCTGCCGCTGGCGCGCGGCACTATCTTGCCTCTGGCCCTGAACCGGCTCACCGCCCTGCACCCGCAGTTGCAGGTGCAAGTGATCGACAACGCCTTTGATGAGACCCTGCACGCACTGCGCCATGGGGAGATCGATCTGATGCTCGGTGCGCTGCGCTCGCCGCCGCCCGCCGATGATGTGCAGCAGGAGCCCTTGTTTGAAGATCGGCTCGGCGTCTATTGCGGTCCGGGTCACCCGCTGTTATCAGATAAAAGGTTCAGCAAGGCCACACTGGCGTCCTACCCCTGGGTCGTGGCCCGAAGAGGGGCTCCGAGTCGCAGCTACTTTGATTCCTTCTTCGCTGACGTGCCCGATCTGCAGCGCGGGCCAGTGCTGGAGTCCGGCAGTTTGATCTTGGTGCGGGGCCTGCTGCAAGAGAGCAATAAGCTGACGATGATCTCCCGCCATCAAGTAAAGGAAGAAGTGCGCACCGGTAGTCTGTGTCCGCTCGCTATTGATTTGGGCGATAAGCCCCGCATGATCGGGGTCAGTTACAGGGCCAACTGGCAGTCAACCAAAACCCAGCAAGAGCTGCTGGAGATACTGCGCGATGTCTCCAAAACGTCGTACTAATAAATGCAGTTATAGCAAAATATAATAGTAACTCGATCCTTCTGTCTACTGCATGTACCGAGTTGGCTGATAGTCTGGCTGCACTTAAATGCACTGGGGAGATTAGAGTGAAAATACTACTGAAAGCATCCATGGCGGCGATTGCACTGAGCTGTGCATCGGCTGGGCTGCAAGCCGAAGAAATCACTATCCGCGTTCACCACTTTATGTCGCAAAAAGCGCCAATGCACGCGAAGTTACTGCTGCCCCTGGCAGAGCGTGTTGCCAAGGCGAGTGACGGTCGCCTCAAAATCGAACCCTACGCCAGCATGTCACTGGGCGGTCGGCCCGGTGATCTCTACGATCAGGCCGTTGACGGCGCTGTCGAAGCGGTGCTGACGCTGCCCGGCTATACCGCAGGGCGTTTTAAGCGCTCTGAAGTCTTCGAACTGCCCTTCATGATGCAGAATTCCGTGGCAACGTCTAAAGCGTTCTACGATCTGATCGAGAGCGATTTGCAGGAAGGTGAGTTCGAAGAAACCAAGATCCTCGCCGGCTGGGTGCACGGCCCAGGTGTTATCCACAGCGCAAAGCCGATAAAGAGCCTAGAGGACCTAGTGGGCAAAGAGTTGCGCGGCCCCACTCGACTGGTCACCGACCTGCTGGGTGAGCTCGGCGCGACACCGGTGGGCATGCCGTTGCCGAAAATCCCCGAGAACCTGTCAAAAGGTGTGATCAGCGGCGCGGTGGTGCCCTGGGAAATTGTGCCCTCCATTAAGCTGACCGAGCTGGTCAACAACCACACCGAGATCTCCGGTGATCGCGCGCTCTACACCGCTGTTTTTGTGCTGGCGATGAACTGGGATGCCTACGAGGCGATCCCCGACGATCTGCGCGCTATTCTCGACGCGGAGACAGGCAAGGCGCTGTCGCAGTTTGCCGGTGAAGTACTGGTCAGCGCTGATGCCTTTGGTCGCAGCAAAGCAGAAGGCAATAACATCATTGACCTCGGCGAGGCTGAGACAGCGCGCTGGATAGAGGCTGCGGAGCCTGTTTATGCGCGTTGGATTGCCGGCGCAAAAGAGGCGGGCTTTGACGGCGAAGCTGCCATCGAACAAGCCAAGGCGCTGATCGAAGCGAATCGGTAGAAAGCCACGCTGTGTGCCCGTCAGGCCCACGCGGGGCTTGGCGAGTCACTAGCCACCAGTGCCCGCTCCCTGGGTGGGCACTGGCCAGTGGGCTGGGTCAGCCTCCTCAGTGCGTAAATCAATTTATATCCCGCGTTTTTGTCTCGCGCATTGCCGTGTGTTCGGGCGTCTTGGGCTTAAGTGCTAACAAGCTGCTCTGACCCTGGACCGCGTGGGCTGAGCTGCAAATCGGTTTCTACACATGACATTATTTGAACGGATAGAGGTCTGCGCGGGGAAATTGTCCGCCGGCCTGGCCCTTGTCGGTGGCGTGGGTTTGATTCTCGCGACGCTTGTTACCTGCGTCAGTATCTTGCTCAAGCTCGCGGGCCGCCTGCGGGATAGCATTTTTGGTGCCGCAGCTGCAGGAGACGTATCGTCTTGGCTTCGGCCAATCCTCGGCGAAGAAGAGCTGGTGACCTACTGCGTGGGTTTTGCGCTATTTGCCGCTTTGCCCTGGGTCATGTTCAATCGCGGTCACATCAAAATTGACCTGCTCGAACCGGTTTTCTCTAGGCGTGTCAACCTTGCGTTAAATGCGCTGGGCGATCTGGTGCTCGCCGTGATCGCCTACCTGATCCTGACCCGTCAGTGGTTCATGATCTTTAAAAAGACGCGAGGCAGCAAAGAGCCCGCGATCGATCTACTGCTGCGCGGGGGGTTCGGCCAGGCGGCTGATTTGATCCGCAGTGCCCAAGTGTCCCAGATTTTAGGTATCCCTCTATGGCCAACCTACATTGTGGCTGAATTCAGTGTTTTTGTTTTCTTTCTCGTGGCGTGTTTTTGTGTTGTGCGCGCTGTGAGAGAGCTCTTCTGCCCCCGTCATACTGGGAGTTCATCATGATTGATTTGATCATGCAGCATTTCACCCCCTTTCAGCTGGGGCTGATGAGCTTCCCTTTTATGTTGGTGCTGATAGCGCTGCGCGTTCCGCTGGCGGCGGCGATGTTTGTCACCGGTTTGTTGGGGACTTTTCTGGTCACCGGCAACATGCGCCTGGTCGACAGCCAGCTCAAGACCTTTGCCTACGGCACCTTGACTAACTACTCGCTGTCGATCATCCCGCTGTTTCTGCTGATGAGCGAATTCGCGGCCAGAGGCGGCATGTCTGCGTCGCTGTTCAAGGCGGCGGAGGCTTGGTTAGGTCACCGCCGTGGTGGTTTGGCCATGGCGGCGATTGGTGCCTCGGCCGGTTTTGGTGCGGTCTGCGGCTCTTCGCTGGCGACCGCGTCGTCCATGGGCCGGGTGGCGCTGCCGGAGCTGGCCCGCGCGGGTTACAGCCCGGCCTTGTCCACGGGTGCACTGGCCGCCGGTGGAACGCTGGGTATTCTTATACCGCCTTCAGTGGTGCTGGTGGTGTACGTGATCCTCGCTGAGGAGAACATCGAAAAGCTGTTTACCGCCGCTCTGATACCCGGCATCCTCGCCATGCTGGGTTACATGTTGACGGTTGCCATATACGCGCGCTTGGTGTCGGGTTCGGGCGATGCGCAGCCGCGCATGCCCTACGGTCAGCGCTTTTTGATCTTGTTACAAGTGTGGCCTGTTGCGCTGATCTTCACGCTTGTCATCGGTGGCATCTACTCGGGTGTGTTCTCACCCACGGCCGCCGCGGGGGTTGGGGTCGCGGGTACTGCGCTTGTGGCGATCAGCAAGGGCAACCTGCCGCTCTTGTCACTGAAAGAATCATTGCTGTCCACGGCACAGACTTCGGCGATGATATTTTTTATTATCCTCGCCGCTGGCGTGTACAACTCCTTTTTGTCCTCCGCGCAGATTCCGCAGACCTTGGCCGGGTATTTCCTTAGCTCCGATATCAGCCCCTGGGCCATTCTGGTTGGCATGTTGCTGCTGTATCTGGTGCTCGGTACGGTGATGGATTCCATGGCAATGATCTTTTTGACCGTGCCTATTTTCATCCCCATCGTGACGCAGTTGGATTTCGGCATCCCCGCTTCAGAGGTGGGTATTTGGTTCGGTATTTTGGTGCTGATGTCCGCTGAGATTGGCTTGATCACGCCGCCCGTGGGCATGAACCTCTTCGTCATCAATGCACTAGCCACCAACGTCAGCATTGCCGAGACCTACAAGGGCGCGCTGCCTTTTGTCTTGTCGGATATTGTACGCGTGGTGTTGCTGGTCGCTTTTCCCTCGATCACCATGGGCCTGGTGAGGCTGTTTTACTGAGTTATCCAGAGCCGATCCTTTGTGGACTGGCACTAGCAAAGCTGCGGGGTCTGCGCGGGAAACAGAGTTTTAGTTGGGCATAAGCCTGTTTGTTTGGTAGCTTAGGTGGGCTAGAGCGCGTCAATCAAGGCGCTGCTCTGTCCGCGGTGTCGCCTTGATAGCGAATCAATCTGCACGGCGCCTCTATCTGCTAAACATCTGCGAGAAACCCCATGACCCAGTGTGTCATTTTTGACTGTGACGGAACGCTTGTCGACAGTGAGTACCTCTGTAACCTCGGCCTGCAAGAGCAGCTGGCGCTCAGTGGGGTGGTGATAAGCGCTGAGCAGCTGATCAAACAATACCGCGGTGAGAGGCTCGCTGACACACTGGCGACAATCTCTCGCTTGCACGATGTCAGCCTGTCAGATGATTTCATCCCGCTCTACCGCGAGCGCGTTGATGCGCTGTTCGATCAGGAATTGAAAGTGATCGACGGCGTCGAAGAGATGCTGGAGCAGCTCAGGTTGCCGCGTTGCACGGCGTCCAACGCACCGGTGGAAAAAACCCGGCGGCAGCTATCGCAGACAGGGCTGGACCGTTATTTTGGTGGCAAAAACTACAGCGCCTACGACGTGGATGCCTGGAAGCCGGACCCCAAATTGTTTTTGCACGCAGCGGCGAGCATGGGTTTTGCGCCAGAGCAGTGCCTTGTGGTGGAGGACAGCCCAGTGGGTGTTGTTGCCGCCCAAGCCGCGGGCATCCCCGTGGTGCACTACGACCCCGAAGGGCAATTCGACGCGGTGCCCGGTGTGCCGAAGTTCGGCCACATGCGCGAGTTGCTGCCACTGATTATGGCGTAGAGCGCATGGCATTTCAGCGCTGCTGTTCTGGCGTAGTGTGAGGGGGCTTGGCTTATAAGTCCAGGGCGTTAGCTTCAGCTGCTCTGCAGCTGAATCAATCGCTCCGCGGTGAATTTATCCGTGATCAGAATATCGATGGCGCCGGATTTTAGAGCGCCGCGAATGGCTTCGGTCTTAGCGCCGCCGCCCGCTAATGCAATGACGCGGTCCACTTTGGAGAGTTCCTCCAGCGACATGCCGATAACGCGTTCGTCCAGCGGTGTTTTGATGAAGCCCCCGTCCTTGTCAAAAAATCGCAAGCTGATGTCGCCCACGCCGCCGGCTTCTTCGATATCGGCCAGCTCCCGGGTGGAGAATATATTGCCCGAGCGAGCGAGCATGCTCGAGGGTTCCACCGCGCCTATGCCGACGATGGCCAAGGTGATTTTGCTGAACATTTCCAAGGTCTCGCGCACGTAGTTGTCACCCACTAAGACAAGTTTCGCCTCGCGGGATTGCGCCACGCCTGGGGCGCTCAGGAGGTGGGCGTCCGCCCCGGTCAGTTTGGCCAGGCGTGTGGTTAGCTGGTTGGCGTGAATCTGCACGGTGGGGTCGCCGATGCCGCCCAGTGTCTGCACCACTGATTTCGCTTTGCCATTTTTCATGGGGTGGATGTTGTCGACCATTTTGGCGATGGTCTCTGACCAGCTGGAGACGCCGATAATTTCGTCTGGCTGCAAGGTGGCCTCGAGGAAGTGCGCGGCGGCCTCACCGATGCGCGCCATGATCGCGCCGTCCCTGTCTTCGCTGCACTCGGGCACTATCACCTCTATAAGACCGAATTTTTCTCTCAATTCGGCTTCTAGTTCGGCATAAGTACCGGAGGGGGAGACGACCGTTGTGCGCACAATCTCTTCTTGCTGGGCGCGTTTGAGCATGCGGGACACGGTGCCTTGGGATATCCGCAGGTGCGCGGCGATATCCATCTGACGCTTGCCTTCCATGTGGTACATCTGCGCAACACGGGTGATCATGCGAAGCTCATTGAGGCGGGACATTGGGCAAACCTTGTGTGTAGAGTGGTCTCGTAACGTGTGCTTGGCAGCCTGCTCGCTTTCATTTAGAACGGGTTATTAGCTGTTGCAGCTCATAGTATTGCCCGAGCGATGGCGTTTTTCCAAATCGAAAGCTGTTTGTCCCTGAAATTCACAGTCATGCGAGGGCTCAGTTCGGCGTCATGCTGGGCGAGCTGCGCGATAGCGTCGGTGCTGGACCAGAAGCCCGTTGCCAGTCCAGCGAGCTGTGCAGCCCCCAGCGCCGAAGCCTCTGAATTGGTGCACGGCGTTACGGGGTGGTCGAGGTAGTCCGAGACGAGTTGCATCAAAAAACGGTTGCGGCTGGGGCCCCCGTCCACAAATAAGCGGCCAACACCGCCGGTGGCTGCGGCCATGATGGCGAAAACCTCCTGGGCTTGCAGTGCGGTGCTGTCTGCTGCGGCGCGCGCCACATGGGCGGGGCTTGAACCAAAAGAAAGCCCGCTGATGAGTCCGCGGGCGGAGGAGTTCCAGTGCGGGGCGCCCAATCCAACATGAGCGGGCACTAAGCTCACGCCAGCAGAATCAGGGACGGTTTGGGCCAGGGCCAAGAGTTCATCAACACCGCTCAGGCCCAGCATCTCCGCCGCCCAGGGGAAGAGCGAAGCGCTGGTGAGTATGTTTCCCTCCAGAGCAAACGTGGACTTGCCGTCCAGGGACCAGGCGATGGTGGTGGTGATGCCGCTCGGTGGGCTGATGAACTCTGCAACCGTGGTCATCACCGAGCACCCCGTGCCGAAGGTGATCTTGCCGTCGCCCTGACCAAAGGCACCGTGGCCGAACAGTGCCGCGTGGGAGTCGCCAATGGCTGACGCGAGCGGTATCCCGTCTGGCAGTACACCGGTGTTCTTGGTGGTGCCGAAGCGATAGGAGGAGTCATAGACGGTCGGCAGCATGGTGCTGTCCACACCGAAGAGTTCACACAGCGACGGGTCCCAGCAGCCGCTCACTAGGTTGAACAGCTGAGTGCGTGCTGCGTTGGAGCGGTCCGTTGCGTGTATCGCGCCGCCCGACAGCTTCCACAGTAGCCAGCTGTCCACCGTGCCTATGCAGATGTCCGCTGTGCGCTGGCCGTGGTTTTTAAGCAACCAGGCCACTTTGGTTGGCGGGAACAGGGGGTCGATGGGCAGTCCCGTGCGCGCAATGATGTCTTGTTCATGGCCGGCGGCTTTGAGCGCTTCGCAAGCATCCGCGGTGCGGCGGCACTGCCAGGTTATGACTGGCCCCAGTGCTTCGCCTGTTTTACGGTCCCAGATAAGGATGGACTCGCGTTGGTTTGAAATGCCGAGCGCGACTATTTTTGTATTCGGTGCGGAATGGGTGCATTGCTCGATCGCACGCTGGGTGGCCCGCCAAATCTCGTCGGCATCTTGCTGCACCCAGCCAGATTGAGGGTGGCTGGTGCTCACGGGCGCCGATCCACTGGCGATGATTTTTCCCGATTCTGATACCAGCACGGCCTTGGCGTTGGTCGTGCCTTCGTCTATCGCCAGTACAGCCGTTTGCGCCATGGTTCAGCCTTTTCGTTTCATCAGTAGTGTGGCGCTTTCCGCGATGCCCTCGGGGGACATGCCAAATTCATCCAGCAGGGTGTTTGCCGATGCGGTGTGCGCAAATACACCGGGTACACCGAGACGTTTCATGGGGACCGGGAAAGTATCCACCACGACTTCGGCAATGGCGCTGCCCAGCCCACCAAAAATAGTATGCTCCTCGCAGCTGACAATAGCGCCCGTTTCTTTGGCCGCCCTGATGATAGCGTCTGCGTCAATGGGGCGGACGCTCGCCATGTTCAAGACACGCGCTGAGATTCCTTGTTGCTCCAGTACGCTCGCAGCCATCAAAGCACGGTGGCTGAGTACGCCGTTGGCAATGATGGTGACGTCGCCGCCGGCTTTTAGCGTGTTGGCTTTACCCAACTCAAATACATGGTCGTCGGGTAGCAGGTCGGGTACGCCGACACGGCTGAGGCGCAGGAAGCAGGGGCCCTGGTGTGCGGCGGCCCATCGCACAGCCGCAGCTGTCTCGTTTCTGTCGGCAGGCGCGATCACAGGGACGTTGGGCAGGGCGCGTATCCAGGCAAAATCTTCTATAGAGTGGTGTGTGGGGCCAAGCTCGCCATACGCCATGCCAGAGCTGATGCCGACCAGCTTCACATTGGCCTCGGAATAGGCGACATCCGCTTTTATCTGCTCAAGCGAGCGACCCGTCAAAAACGGAGAGGCAGCGCAGACGAAGGGGATTTTCCCGCCATTGGCAAGGCCGGCACCCACGCCGACCATGTTTTGCTCCGCAATGCCAACATTGATCAAGCGCGCCGGGTATCTCTCACGGAATTTTCCGAGTTTGGATGAGCCGACTGAGTCGTTACACACGGCGACGATGTTTTCATTGGCTGAGCTCAGCTCTTCCAGCACAGCAGTGAAGGTGTCGCGGCAATCGTGCAAAGCGGTGTCTTCAAATAAAGTCTTCATTGCACTGCCCTCTCCAGCTCTGCCATTGCTTGCTTGTATCTTTGTTCATCGGGAACCTTGTGGTGCCATGCGACATTGTCTTGCATAAAGGAAATTCCCTGTCCTTTGTTGGTGTGCGCAATGATGCACTTGGGTTTTCCCGCTGTGGTGGCGTCGGGCGAAAGCGCTTGGCATATCTGTGACATGTCGTGCCCGTCTATTTCTTCAGTCGCCCAGCCAAAGGATCGCAGCTTTGGCGCGAAGGGTGCCAGATCATTGGTGTCTCTAAGGCTTGCCCCCTGTTGCAAGCGATTGTGATCGATGATCAGCGTCAGATTGTCCAGATTGAACTGAGCAGCCGCCATGATCGCCTCCCAGTTCGAGCCTTCCTGCATTTCCCCATCTCCGGTGATGACATAGGTGCGCCAACTATCGCCGTTCAGTTTTGCCGCTTGGGCCATGCCGACCCCAATGGGCAAGCCATGTCCCAGTGGTCCGGTGTTGGTTTCGACGCCGGGGACTTTAACGCGGTTCGGGTGGCCGTTAAGCCGTGAATGAGGTTTCAGGAAGGTGGCTATCTCTTCTTTTGGGATAAAGCCCTTTTCCGACAGAACAACATAGAGCGCGAGCGCAGTGTGGCCCTTGCTCAGAACAAATCGGTCTCGCTGGGGATTGCTCGGGTCATCGGGGTAGACCTCCATGGTGTTGAAATACAAAGCGGTCAGCAGATCGATCACAGACATCTCACCACCTACATGGCCTGCCCCCGCCTCAAAAACGGCTTTTAGATCGCGGCGGCGTATGCGGTTTGCAATCACACGGAGTTCTTCGGGGCTCATAAATCTCTCTGTATAAATATTCACGATGATTTAAACATACACGTAGAGGTGCTTACAAGTCGCGTATTTGACGAGGCACAGCGCCAGTCGGTCACGAAAACAGGAATTTAAGAGATGACTTGACAGGCAAAGTTAAATTCGAGAACATAATATATCGATATTGAATAAATATGCACACCGGAGGATTACATGGCGAGTGCGCCTGATAGAACGCGATTTTCTGAATTCTTTTCCTTGAGCGGCGCAACAGGGCCACTGATTGGCCTGTTACTTCTTTGTACCTTTTTGTCGTTTGCGACAGATTCGTTTTTGTCGTTCAGAAACTTTTTGAACATTCTCGACCAGGTGACGGTGCTGGGCATACTCGCTGTTGGCATGACCTTCGTCATCTTAATAGGCGGTATCGACCTCTCTGTCGGGTCCATTCTCGCGCTGTCGATGATGGTGCTTGGTTATCTCAACGTAGAAGCTGGGCTGCCCATGGGGGTGGCTATCAGTGGTGCGCTCATTGCGGCAGCGGCGGCCGGGATGGTGTCGGGGCTGCTCATCACCGAATTCAAAGTGCCGGCATTCATCGCCACCCTGGCGATGATGTCGATTGCGCGTGGTCTGGCGAACATGGTGACCAACGGTTCGCAAATCATCGGTTTCCCACCCTGGTTCAACATGGGCGCGATCATCCGCTACGGCGGTGTCTTGACCATGACCGTTGCGATCATGTTGGTGGTATTCGTAATTTCGACCCTCTACCTGCGTTACCGCGAGGGCGGTCGATCGCTCTACGCCATCGGCGGCAACCCTGAGGTGGCGCGGCTCGCTGGGATCAACGTAAAGCGGGCCACGGTGTATGTGTACATGGCTTCGGCGCTGCTGTCTGGTTTGGGCGGCGTGTTACTGGCCGCTCGTCTCGATTCGGTGCAACCGAGCTCGGGCGTGGCCTATGAGCTCGACGCGATCGCCGCTGTGGTCATCGGAGGCACCAGTTTGTCTGGTGGCACAGGCGGTGTGGTCGGCACAATAATTGGTGTTTTCGTTATCGGTGTACTTCGAAATGGTTTGAATTTGCTCAGTGTGTCCCCGTTTGTACAAGCCGTGATAATCGGTGCAGTGATTGTGCTGGCCGTCGCCGCAGAGACATTCAAACACAGAGGGCGTTAAGAATTAGGGGCGTGAACAGGTGTTTTTGCCCCAATAAGAGGTCCGTTTCCACCGGGCTTGATAGGGTCTGAATATTTTCAAAGGCCCACCCAACGAAGGAGAGAGAGAAGCATGAAAATGAAATTGAAAGCATTAGTTGCTGCCACGGCCTTAGTGTCGATGACCGGTGTGGTGAGTGCCGCTGGCGTTTCCAAAATCGGCCTTGCTGTTCCCAATTTGCAAGCAGATTTTTTCAACCAAATAAAACTGGGTGTAGAGGAATACGCGGAAAAACTTGGTATTGAAGTGATTGTGGTTGATGCCAAGAACGACACGGCCACTCAAGTCAGTCAGGTTCAGGATTTGATCACGCAAGGTATCGACGCCTTTATCTATATCCCAGCTGGAGCCGCTGCTGCCGCTGTGCCAACGCGTCTTGCGCGTGCAGAAGGCATTCCCGTTATCAACGTTGACAGAACGCCAGAAGGCGCCCCAGGCGATACTTTTATCGCAGGTGAGAGCATCGAGTCTGCCTATGAGGTGTGCAATCACATCATTGGTTTGGCGGATGGCAAGGGCAAGATGGCCATTATCCACGGTCAGAAAGGCACCACGCCTGAGGTTCTGCGTTTTGAGGGCTGCAAACGTGCAATAGATGAAAACCCCGGCGTTGAATTGGTCACACAGCAGTGGAGCCAGATGTGGTCGCCGGACGAAGGTTTCTCTATCGCGCAGAACATGCTGCAAGCGCACCCTGATATTAATTTGATATTCGGCCAGGCGGACGGGCTTGCGATGGGCGCGGCGAAAGCTGTAGACGTCGCTGGCTTAGCGGACAAAGTCATCATCGGTGGTTATGACGGCGATGTTGCCGCGTTGGAGTATTTGGCTAAGTGTGAGGGTGCCTTTGTTGTAACGGCTACCCAAAGCACTCAGGCAATGGGTGTGTTGGCGGTGAACTCCGCGATTGCGGTGTCTCACGGGGCTTCAGTGCCTGCCCGTCAAATCCCGAACGCTGTGCTCACCACTTGTGAAGATGCGCCTGCTTATGTTGAGAGACATCCTTAAGAAAGCTTGATCCCAACGGGATCTTCTCGTGGCACAGGGACGTGCCATTGAGTTGGATGCTCACAGCGGTTCGCGTGGGTTTCCCGTCGGAGTCACCGAGCTAAAGAACATTAAAGGTAGTGTTATGTCCCATGCAGGCCCTTCTCCAATACTGACGTTGCGCAACATACGAAAGTCATACGGCTTCATTGATGTTTTGCACGGCATCGACTTAGATGTACACGCTGGTGAAGTCGTGGCGTTGTTGGGTGAGAATGGCGCGGGCAAATCGACCGTGTCCAACATCATCTCTGGGGCAGTGCCCGCGAGCGCGGGTGAGATGACATGGCAAGGAGAGCCCTACGCCCCAGCGAGCCCCCGTGAGGCTATTGACGCGGGCGTGGGCATGATTCACCAAGAGCTGCTGCTGCTGCCTCATTTGTCTATAGCAGAGAACATTTTTGTGGGCCGTTACCCTATGAAGGGCGTCATGATAGACCGCGCAGAGATGGCGCTCCAAGCACACAGAGGGCTGGACAGGCTCGGGCTTGATATTTCACCGCAGCGGGTGGTCGAAGGTTTATCGACAGCTGTGCAGCAGCTTGTTGAAATAGCTAAAGCCCTCACACTCAACGCAAAGTTACTGATTCTCGACGAGCCGACAGCTGCGTTGGGCGGCGAGGAAACAAAGCTGCTGTTTAAACAAATACAGCGCCTGAAATCAGAGGGGGTAGGGATTATCTATATCTCCCACCGCCTAGAAGAAATTAAACAAATTGCCGACAGAATTGTCGTCATGCGAGACGGAGAGAACGTCCAGGATTTTGCCTCGGCCGATGTCTCGGTGCGGACTATCGTCGAAGCCATGGTTGGGCGCAGCATGGATCAGATGTTTCCGCCGTTGGCGCAGCCCAGAGAAGAGACCGTGCTAGAGGTCAAAGGATTATCGTCTGCCAAAGATGAATTCCATGACGTCAGCTTTTGTGTCAAAAAGGGCGAAATATTCGGAATTGCAGGGCTGGTGGGTGCCGGCCGTACTGAGCTTGTGCGAGCGATCGCGGGTGTGGATGCCGTGAGTTCCGGCACAGTCACGCTCGACGGCAAAGACGTGACCCCGCGCTCACCTCGTGATGCCATCAAGAATGGCATTGTTCTGGTGCCTGAAGACAGAAAACTTCAAGGGGTTATTCTTGAGCACAGCATTGCGGAGAACATCGCCTATTCCAATTTTGATGCGGTTGCGAAATCAGGTTGGATCAGTAAGAGCGCCGTCAAAGCGTTCGCCGATAAGAGTATCGCGAAGTTTGCTGTCAAAGGCAGAGGCTCGCAGAACGCTGGGGAATTGTCGGGTGGGAATCAGCAGAAGGTAGTGATCGCAAAATGGCTATCCCGAAATCCGCGTGTCGTCCTCCTGGACGAGCCAACGAGAGGAATAGATGTGGGCGCTCGCTCCTCCATCTACGAGATAATTCGAGCCTTGGCAGAGCAGGGCGTTTCGGTGGTGGTTGTCAGTTCAGACCTGGAAGAAGTGCTGGGTGTATCCAATCGAATTCTGGTGATGGCCGCTGGTAAGCAAGCAGGTATATTGGATCATTGTGATGCCAACGATGTATCCGTGATGGAATTGGCCACCGGCTAAACCACAAGTCTAAAAGGTAAATGTATGAGCCGTTTTGAGGGAAAAACCGTCGTTGTCACTGGCGGGAACCAGGGCATTGGCTTGGCCATCGCCACGCGGTTTTGTGAAGAGGGCGCCAACGTAGTGATTGCTTCTGTGGACAAGCGCGTTGGCGATGTGGCTGCGAAAATGCGTGGGGCAGGGCATGCGGTATTCGGTGTGGTGTGCGACGTAACACAGCAGGATTCAGTTGTTGATTTGTACGACATTGCGGAGCGTGAATTCGGGTCGGTAGACATCTCGGTTCAGAATGCAGGCATCATCACCATCGAAAAAATTGAAAACCTGAGTGAGCAGCAGTGGGACGATACAATGGCTGTTAACACCAAAGGGGTGTTTCTGTGCTGCAAAGAGGCGATCAAACGCATGCGCAAGGGTGGATCTGCTGGGCGGCTACTGAACATGGCATCCGGTCAGGCCCGTGCTGGGTTTATCTACACGCCCCACTATGCTGCCTCGAAATTTGGCGTCATGGGCTTGACCCAGAGTTTGGCCAAGGAAGTGGCGCTGGATGGCATCACGGTCAACGCGATCTGTCCCGGCATCATCCAGACGGACATGTGGGATTACAACGACCGGGTCTGGGGGGAGATGCTGGGAGATTTCGGGCCTGGGGAACTCATGGAGAGCTGGGTGCAGAACATCCCCATGAAACGAGCAGGGGCAGGCAAGGATGTGGCTGGGCTGGTGGCGTTTCTAGCCAGTGAAGATGCGGAGTACATCACCGGCCAGACCATCAATGTCGACGGCGGATTGATCATGTCATAAATATCTTCCCCTACTTGCATTAGTCTCTATACATGTGGATGTTCAATAAATGAATGAAAATCAATTTGATGCCCCAGCGCTGTTTAACTTGTGTGGGCGAGTAGCACTGGTGACAGGTGCCGGTAGCGGCATAGGTCAGAAGATCGCGCTTGGTTTGGCACAGTGCGGTGCGGATGTGGCATTACTGGACAGGCGAACTGACGAAGGACTTGCGCACACTGCTGAGCTCATTGCTCGGGCGGGTCAAAAGTGCTTGCAGGTAGAGGCCGACGTCACGGTGGCTGATGAGCTACGCGGCGCAGTAGCGGCAGCGGAATCACAGCTGGGCTCGCTGACGCTGGCTGTGAATGCCGCGGGCATTGCCAACGCCGAGGCTTGCGAGACAATGGGGGAAGAGCAGTTTCAAACCCTGATGGACGTTAACCTGAAAGGGGTCTGGCTCTCCAGTCAGGCAGAAGCCAATGCGATGATCTCTCACGGCAAGGGCGGGTCGATCGTGAACATAGCGTCTATGTCCGGTGTGATTGTCAACCGCGGTCTAAAACAGGCCCACTACAACGCCTCGAAAGCTGGGGTGATCCATCTGAGCAAATCCATGGCCATGGAATGGGTAGGCAGGGGGATACGCGTGAACACAATCTCTCCTGGTTACACAGCAACGCCGATGAACACCCGACCGGAAATGGTGCACCAGAGCAAAGAATTCGAACAGCAGACACCCATGCAGCGCATGGCCCGCGTGGACGAAATAGTGGGCCCTGCAGTGTTCTTGCTATCCGATGCGGCGTCTTATTGCACAGGCGTGGATCTGTTAGTAGACGGTGGTTTTTGTTGCTGGTGATAGAGTGCTTGATGTTCAATAGGCTATTGCTGCTCTCCCTTCGACGACCTGCGTGCTTCACTACACCTAGCAGCAAAGAGGGCGTCTAGCCAGAAAGTACGACGGTGCTGATCGCTGAGCTGGCGACGATTTGTCGTGTCAAGGCTCTGCTGGAGCCTCATTTCGTTGGGTGATGCCCGCCTGTCGTTTACTCCTCAGTTAAGGCCGTACAGCCGGCTCAATCACGGTCTCTATTCCACAGCACAGATGATCCTGATACAATCGCCGCTAATATTTGAGCGTCTACTGCAATAGCGGTAGGCCATAGTTCTCGGGGCGGGGTGAAATTCCCCACCGGCGGTAAACAGTGTTTTCACTGAAGCCCGCGAGCGCCACCGGCTGTGCCGGTGGGTCAAGCAGATCCGGTGTGATTCCGGGGCCGACGGTTAGAGTCCGGATGCGAGAGAACTGAACAGAGTCTGAATCTGTGCAAGCCGTGTGCTCAACGTACCGCTTGCAGTGCCCGTGTGGTGCTGTGTGTGTGTTTGGCACCTGCCTCTGCCTGTCTTTCTGTTGTGTTTCGCCCCTGTTTTTTGTCTAAACATGATGTGAGCGAAACATGACATTCCCAGCCAATACCCGCATAGCCTTTATCCGTGCTCGCTGGCACGCCGACATTGTCGATCAAGCTTACAATGGCTTCGCCGAGCGCGCCGCCGAACTCGGCCTTGCCGCCGAATCCCTGCATTGTGTTGACGTGCCCGGGGGCTATGAAATGCCCTTGATGGCGAAGACACTGATCCAGCGCGGCAAGTTTGACGCGGTAGTCGCCGCAGCGCTCGTGGTTGACGGCGGCATTTACAGACACGATTTTGTTGCAGCAGCAGTTGTAGACGGATTGATGCAGGTGCAGCTCGAGACGGGCGTGCCGGTGTTCTCTGTGTCTCTGACACCGCATCACTTCCACGACGGTAGCTTTCACCAGCAGCAATTCCACGCGCACTTTGTGCAAAAAGGCGCTGAAGCAGCGGATGCTTGCGCCATGCAATTGGCAGCATTAAACGCGGTGGTTGCTGGGTAATTGTGTCGCCTGTGATTTGCGTAGGCTGCCCCGAAGCTGGGGGTGCTGCCTATGGCGTTAGCAGGGTGAGTCTGAAATGAATTTTTCTACCGTACTGGCAAAATACACAGGGCACTCCAGCATGGGGTAGTGGCCGGACTCGGCGCACTGTTCTATTTGCAGGTCCGGGTACCACTGCGAAAAAATCGCTTGAATGTGATCCTGCTGGAAAGCGGGGATATCGTATTTCCCTGTGATCACGCGCACGGGGATATCGAGGCCTTTCACTTCCTCGGAGAAGTCAGTGTGCAAGAACATCTCTGCATACGCTGCTCGGGCTTCTGCGCTAGAGGCTTTTCTGGCCAGTGACAGCTTTTCATTCAGCCATGTGGCGTTGTAGCGGTGGCCTGTCCTGGCATCGATCGCCGCGCTGGCCGCGCTGTCATCGTGCGCTGCTTTTTTGATGGTCTGTTCGATATCGGCTGCCACCTTCACGCCGCAAGCCGGGACAGGTGTAACCAGCACCAGTGTTTTGATCTGCGCGCTGATGTCTGCCGCCACGCGCTGCGCAACCATGGCCGACATGGAATGGCCGACGAGATGGAATTCCTTCCAGCCTAAATGTTGGCTCAGCTTGATGATGTCGTCGGCGGCCTCTCTGCAGTCGAAGCGCCCAGTTATATCTCTGGAGAGCCCGTAGCCGCGCAAATCCGTAAAACACCAGCTGTAGTCAAGCTTGTTCAAATACGGCAGCACAGGGCCGTAGTTCGAATGGTCACCTAGCCATTCGTGCAAAACAATTACCGGTGTTTTTCCGCCGCCAACAAGTTCATGGCCAAGTAGACTCACTGCGCTTTCCTGTTTTCTGAGGGTTAGGCTGCCATGATAGCGCAACGTGTACGATCAGGGCTGCTCGTGAACTCTACGCTTGCCTCGAGCTTGTCGATATTGCTCTTGACAATAGATAGGCCGAGTCCGCTTCCCTCTGGCCTCTCTGGGGAGGGGCGGACCACACTGAGCTGTTGTGTGCCGCACTGTTATCTGCCGCCCCATATTTTTGAGACCGCGTGATCGGTGCCCAGCATACCCACCACCAAGCAGGTGGCTCCGACCGTAAAAAATATCAGTATGGGCAGTGCCGCGCCAAGCTGGCCGTAAAAGTAAGCACCTATGGTGGTGCCCACAGAGAGCATCAGGAAAAGCGAACCCACGATTATCAGGGTCGTTCGGTGCGATTTTTTGTAGGGCAGGGGTTGATCACCGGACTCAAAGATGTTGAGCAGTGGCGAGAACATGTTTCTTAGCGAATTCTTCACGGATTGACCTTGATTGACAGCTGTGCTTTTAGACAGGTACATAATGACTGCAGTGGCCGCGTTCGTCCAGCTGAGCAGATTTTTGACCCTAATGATTACAGTCCAATCGACTCAATGGCTTTGGGTTTCACAGAGGTTCTTGGTTAGCTTCGGGCACTACCTTTTTCCTGGAATCAGCTGTTGATGACGTGGAGCCAACCTTTCTCCAAGCTTCATACTGCTCACCGTTAATCCAGCTAACGCCTATGTATTCTTCCCATGATGCAAGGTCTGCACTGCGATAGCGTTCGCCTGTGCGCGATCCCGCACCAACGGTTTGCCGTTCAACGTGGAGAATAATATGGCTTCCATCGTATTTGAGATAGTTTTTCCCAGGCTCGCGTTTTTCGCAATAGGTAAATAATCGACTCGGTGCCTTGAAGATTATTTCTTCAGAGCTGCTACCCGCTTCATGGCCAACCTTCGTAACGGAGCAAGGCTTGCCGTAGAAATCAATGCCGCCTACAACAACCGGTTTGACTTTAGCCCACCATGGTTCTTCTGGACTTGTATTTTCAGCCGCGCTGTTCGTGGTTTTTCGGTCGTTGCAAGCTGGCATCAATAGTGTGGACATCACTATCAGGGCTGCATAACAAAGATCTCTCAAAACCATCCCTCAGACAGGTCATTTTGCGTGACAAATATCGGGTGAATAGTTCGGCATTGGGACTGCTGAGCAAGTTGTATATGTGCGTTCATGTCATTTCCTGGTGGCAGAATAGTTTGGTTTGCAAACTGAGAGCACAACAAGTTGGCACAGGAGCGACAATAGCGGAACAGTTAGAAACAAGCCTGCTACGGCTATGCCATGGTCATCTTCATATTGCGGATCTGTGAGGTAGTGGTGCAGGAAACACACGAACAATATAGGGATAAGTAACAGAGCCAGGGACAGCATGATCCGTGAACGCCTTAAAAAGGCCCATGAGGGCATCAGAATCGAGCAGGACAATACATATGTCCAATAGAGTAGTTCTGCTAGATACATATGCTAAGAGTTGCCTGTAAAGTCAATGGCCGCGCGGCGTTGCTTCATTGTACTAGCCGGTGTAACGGCGTGAAATCCCCAAAGAGTAGGCTTTTCTTAATTGACCCTGTGGGGCCCAAGCGAACGGTGCTTTGACTTTCGCGGGAGCGATCGATGGTTGAGTCTGGCCCCGTATTTTTGTTATTCGCTGATCTCTCATGCATTTGAAGTGTTCTGTTCAGTGCGCGAAACGCACCGTGTTGGGGGCACTGAGCACAAGGGCGACTGCATCGGGCAGGGCCGTCGGAGTCGATAAGCGTGGAGACATCGTCGCCACATTCTAGCGCTCCTGTGGACAGGGAGTGATGTGGTCAAGTTATTTCGTACATCGCTTAAGGTTTTTTATAACGTTTCTTTTGTTGACTGCTCTACAGCTACCGCCAGTGCAACGTAGTCGTTGTAACTGTGGCCCCGATTTCCTCAGCGGCGCCTTACGGCTCGGAGCTGCCTTCCTGTTCCACATTAAATACTCTTCGGTGCACGCAAAACCTAACTCACACCAGTATGAGGGCGCTCCACACGCTCGTGAGCAGCAAGATCGCCAATACTTTGTATACCCAGTGCTCCCAGCGACGAAAGTGAGTGGAAGCGCGAGCGCTCTCGCCTAACCAGCTCCAGCTCAGCAAGCAGGGCACTGCTGCAAAAAAGAATATCAAGGCGAGCGTTGTGCTGTGAAGGAAATTATCACCGCTTGGGGTGGCGAAAATACCGAGCACAGACAGCGCCATCATCCATGTTTTAGGGTTGACCACTTGCAATGCCGCGCCGTAAATCCAGCTGCTTGCCACCGGGTTGCTTTCATTTTCCAGTGCCGAACCCGTTAAGAACAGCTTCCACGATAGCCAGCTCATCCACAGTGCGCCCAACCAGCCAAAGCCTCTGAGCAGTTTCTCTGAATGCTCAAGCGTCTGTGTCATGCCGATTCCCGCGAGCCAGACGATGGCGGCCGCGGACATGGATGCGCCAAAGACGAAGGGCACCGCCGCTCTCAGGCCACTGCGTGCACCGATCGTCAAAGCGATGAAGTTTGTAGGTCCCGGCGTGATAGACGCCAATAGCGCGAAGGCCAGAAAGCTGATGTAGATGCTCATGTTCCCACCTGATTAGATAAGCTAGGTGAGATCATCGTCTAGGCACAGCGACCAGTCTGGTAGATTTGTGCACCTTTGGTACTCAGCGGGGCGAAGCCGGTAACACCGTTTAAACCAACGGCCCATGTGGCTTTGATCGGAGAAGCACAGAGCGCTGGACACATCAGCAGGACTCAACCCTTTAGCAAGCATGGTTCTAGCTACTGCTAGCCGCAGTTGTATTAATTAAGCGTGCGGCGCAATGCCATATGCGTGTTTAAATTCTCGGCTGATCCGATATCGACTGACACCCAGCGATTCCGCCATGTCGGCCAGGCCGATATTCTGGCGAATATGGGCGTGCAGGTAATCGCGGGCGGCATTGGCCAGAGCAGCGTGCTTGTGGCTGTA
>JAWSVD010000151.1:0-27849 GCA_033852095.1 Granulosicoccaceae bacterium
ACTCATGCCCACGCCGTTGACGGGACGTAGGATAAGCCAATGCTGTAAATCTACGCCGTGACCGATGCGGATACATTAGGCTACCCAGCCGCGGTGATGGCCGCAATAAGCAGTGCTTTAGTTTGGCGCACGCGGTGCCATTGATCACTGTGTAAAAGGTTTTCTAGCGTGAGTAAAAAATAGGGCGTGATCGCGGTGTGTTGTGCTGAAATGTTGCTGGCTTGTCAATCCGTTCCCGCGTCTACTCCGTATAAAATTGGTGTTATTGACTTGTTGTTGGCTAGAATGCATTGAAACTGATTTTAATCCGCGATATTTGAAACGGCTATTGAACATCAAGGAAGGTGGGAAATGCTCAGTTTAGATCGAAAGTTTTTGTGGCTTTTGCTAACGCCCTATCTATTTGCTTGTGGTGGGGGAACGGATCGCAACGAACTAAGCCACGATGGTGGAAGCTCAGGGGTGTTTGTCGATAGCCCTGTTGAAGGTCTGCGATGGGTATCTGCTGGAGTGGAAGGCCTGACAGACGCCAAGGGTACGTTCCAATATACCGAAAACGCCAAAGTGGCGCTTTATGTGGGCGATATTTTGATCGGAGAGGCGACCGGAGACACAGTATTGATACCTGTGGATCTTGTGCCCGGCGCAGCGGATATAACGGATCCAGAAGTCACGAATATCGTCCGCTTTTTGATGACTTTGGACAATGATGCCAACCCTACTAACGGTATTGAAATATCGGGCCCCAGTGCCAATTTGGCGCAGGGTCAATCATTGAACTTTGCACAGTCGACTGAAGACTTTACGGCGTCTGGTGGTGTTCAAACATTGGTGGCCGCGCTGACTTCCGCAACCGATGCGGGTGCGCGTTCTCTGGTGTCAGTGGCTGATGCCCAGGCACACGTTGAAAATACAATCAAAGATCTGCTGGCAGGTCGCTACACAGGGACCTATTCCGGCAGTGATTCCGGCTCCTGGGAAGCGGTCATAGGCGTAGACGGTGTACTCACAGGGTCTGTGAGCACCACATCTGGGGTGGCGGTTGCTTCCGGTGTTGTGAGCACCAATGGAAGTGGCACAACGAGTTTCGATACAGCCGGGGCCGTTGCTGTGGGCGCTACTTTTATTGGCACCTTTAGACCTAACGGTACGGGATCCGGTACGTGGAGTGCCTATGGGGGGAAGACGGGAAGTTGGAGCGGATCCAAATCAAACTAGTCTGACACCAATTTTTAGCGCTAGTTTCCATTTGAAAAGGGCTTCCGCTGTACACCCAGGCGGTGCGAGCCGCAGCGCCTCACAGATCGCGACGTTGGCTGCTGTCAGTGCAGAGCTAACGCTATAGGGGGGTGGCATCGAGCAGTGTCACGCCTGCGATCTCAACTTCGGCTTCAACCATTCCATGTCTTGTGGTCGTCCCTGATTCTGTTCAAGATCGATCTAGACAGCGGCACGTGATACGCCGTACTCATCGCAGAGTGTGGCGAGCAGCTCGTGTAGTCGATTGGTGATTTCGCTGCGTGGCGATACCGTCCGTTCAATCAGTCCAATTTGTCTGCACACCTGTGGGCTGCCGAAGGGCAGACGGATCAGTTCCAGATCCGCTGGGTCTTGCAGTGATACATGGGGAACAACGGATACTCCCATGCCTTGACGTACACAAGTGACAATCGAGCCGATGGTGTCGATTTCAGCAACGTCTTGGGTCACCGCACCCAGCCGTGAAATCTCGGTGTCGATAAGATTTGCCAAGGGAACATCACTGCGAAACCGTATGTATGGCTGCGTGTTCAGCAGCGCAACTGGATCGCGTAGCTGAGTACCGCTCGGTGCGATCAACCACAGCGGCTCTTGCAGAAATGGGCTCCAGCGCAAGGCGGCCGGAATACTGATGTGTTCCGCGACTACGGCCGCATCGAGCCGTCCAGATGCCACATCTGCCACCAGCAGAGCCGATTGAGACACCCTGAGATTGATCTTCAGCTCAGGGTACTGCGCCCGCATATGCACGATAGCCGCCGGCAATAAGTTCAGCGCGCTGGAGCGGACTGATCCCAGCATCAAGGTCCCTGCGACTCGCTCGCCTTTCAGACTTGCCTTGGCGTCGCCTGTCATTTTTAGAATATTGGTCGCCAGCTCCAGCACCTGATGACCATGCGATGTCATCTTCGGCGGCCTTGAAGAGCGGTCAAAGAGGCTGGTGTCCAGCTCTTGCTCAAGCGCGATCATTTGTTGGCTGACCGCTGAAGGGGTCAACCCGACCTTGTCGGCCGCCAGCGCAAATGTGCCGTGCTTTGCAATAGCCACAAGAGTTCTTAGTTGGCGTGTATCCACTTTTGATCCAGTTTTTCTTCACATAATAACCAGATTTATTCGCTGTCGTGAAAAATATTTTCCTTTAGTATTTCTGGCTATGGAGATCTGTGAACAGCGGCCAAGACGCCGACGCAGGCTTTGAACAAACACTAATAGCTCACACCCCGATTTGTAGTGCAGCTGGAGAGAAACACAATGACTAAGACCATCCTCGTAACCGGCCCGGATCTAGACCCGAGTGCGGCTGCGCTGGTGACCGAAAAGGGATACCGGACAGAGCACACACCTGCCTACGCTGACAGTGGGGTGATCTCGGAGATGTTGAACAGAACGGGCGCGGTTGGCATTGTGTCGAGAATGGGGCGATTGGATTCAAGCGTGATGGACGCGGCTCCCCAGCTGCGCGTGATCTCCAAGCATGGCGTTGGTGTTGACAACATAGATATAGCCGCAGCAGCTGCGCGCGGCATACCGGTGTTGGTGGCGACGGGGGCCAATGCTGTATCTGTAGCGGAACACACAATCGCTCTGCTACTGGCGGCGGTGAAGAGAGTGCTTCCCCTCGACAATAGCCTGCGTGAGGGGCGCTGGGAGAAGCCAGGATTCGCCGGGAGAGAGCTGTCAGGGTCGACCTTGGGGTTGGTAGGCATGGGGGCGATAGCACAGGCCACGGCACACATAGCCAAAGGACTTGGTCTGGAGCTGATTGGCTTTGATCCCTTTGCGAAGGACAGCGCTTTTGTCACCTCCGGCGTCAGACGTTGCGCGACAGTGGATCAATTGTTCACGGCGGCAAATATCGTGAGCCTGCATTGTCCAATGACCCCTCAGACAGAGAAATTAGTGAACAGTGACACCATTGGCAGCATGCCAACTGGGTCCTACATCATCAACACCGCTCGTGGTGGATTGATAGACGAGGACGCCTTGATCAGTGCAATTCAGTCGGGTCAACTGTCGGGGGCAGGCTTGGATACTTTCGCTGTGGAGCCCCCGCGTCCCGATCATCCTTTTTTTGCAGAGAATCGTATTGTTCTGACGCCTCACATCGGCGGCGTTACCCGCGAGGCGGGCGCAAGGGTTGGCCTGGATGCTGTCCGCGGTATTTTCCACATTCTCGAAGGTGCGCCTATTGCCCCTGAGCGGATTGTCAATCGCAGGCTGCTGGCTAATTCTGCAAAAGCACAACCACACACAGAGGAAAAATAATGTCAGTTGGATTCCGAATTCACAACCGCAATCGGGTAGCCGCGGCCTCAATTGTTCAGGCCTTTTCGAAACTTCCGGTGGCCAATGTCTCGGACTCTATGGCGCGCATGACGGCCGCTGGTCCATCGCTGCGTCCAATGCATGCCTCTGGTGGCATGGCCGGAGTTGCCATAACAGTACGCTCACGCCCTGGCGATAATTTGATGCTGCACAAAGCCATCGACATGGCCGTGCCGGGCGATGTGATTGTAGTTGACGCGGGCGGGGATTTATCGAACGCCTTGATGGGTGAGCTGATGTTGGCCTATGCCCTGAAAAAAGGTGTAGCGGGCTTTGTGCTGAATTGCGCTATCCGCGATGTCGACGCATTCGTGGAAACGAACCTACCGACTTATGCCGCAGGCGTTACCCATCGCGGGCCTTATAAAGATGGGCCGGGCGAAATTAATGGCCCGATCAGCCTTGGCGGTATGGTCGTAGAGCCGGGCGATATCGTGATAGGCGACGCGGATGGGGTGCTGTCCATCCCACTCGCTGATGCGGAGGGGATTCTGAAACTAACTGAGGCAAAGCAAGACGCAGAAACACAGCTGCTGAGAGCTATTGCCGAAGGACGCAATGACCGCAGCTGGGTTGATGCTGCATTGCGTGAGAGGGGATGTGAGTTCCCGCAAGACTGAAGTAGTTCCATTCATTAGGAGGAAGGCATGCTTAGAATAATTCAGAAGACCGCGGTTATTGCGGCGATGACAGTTGTAGCAGTTGCGGTAGCAGAAGACTATCCCACTAAGCCAATTAAGGTGATTGTTGGTTACTCGGCTGGCGGTGGCACGGATGTCATGGCTCGCACAGCCGCGCCCTTTATAGAAAAATACCTCGGTGAAGGGGCCAGCATTGTTGTCAAAAACATGCCGGGGGCCAGCGGCCAGATCGGTGTGACTGAGGCTGCTAATGCGGACGCTGATGGCTATACGATTGGCACATACAACTTGCCCGGCATGATGGCCAGAACACTGGACAGAACAGCGGGCTACAGTGCTGACAGCTTTGATTTTCTGGCCAGCGTTGTAAATGATCCGAACGTGATTGTGACATCCAAAAGCAGTGGCTTGGACACAATGACTAAGTTGATTGACGCAGCCAAAGGTGATCCAGGGGCTATCACTGTCGGCATGTCTAGCTTTGGCGGGGATGATCATTTCACCTTGACAAAGCTGCAACGTTTGACTGAAACCGAGTTCACGATCGTGCCTTTCAAGGGCTCTGCGCCGGCTCGTACTGCGTTATTGGGTGGGCACGTTGCGATGGGTATTCTCAATGTCTCGGAAGTCGCCAAGTTCCAAGAACAGATCAACATTCTGGGCGTTGCCCAGGCGGAGCGATCACCCTTTGCGCCTGATGTAGCAACATTTTCGGAGCAAGGGATCGAGTTGATCAATGGATCCATGCGGGGCTTTGTCGCGCCAAAGGGCTTGCCGGATGAGATAGAGCAAAAACTGCTGAATGCATTTCGCCAGCTGTCCACTGACGATGAGTTCTTGGCGGCGATGAAAGCCACTGCAAATCCGGTTGAAGTGGTGGTAGGGGATGATTTCAAAGCGCTGAACAAACAGATTCTTGGCGTGGCGAAAACGGTATGGGAAGAGACGCCCTGGAACTGACTCAAGGCGCGGGTGTAACGCCCCGCGCGTCATTCAACTCACGGAGTTAGCTTTATGTCTCATTCAGGAAACTCGCGGTTTTCCCGACCTGAAACCATCACCGCCATAGTCATAGTATTGGTGGCTCTGGCGTTTGTTGTTCCGACGTTGTCGATTCGGCCGCTGTCAGCTCTGTTGCCTGCGACCATGCTCACAGCCTTGGTTTTGCTCGCGGGGTGCTTGTTAGCACAGGATCAGCGCGCAGCCGCGGCCGCTGAGCCGGCGATGGTCATGAGCAAATATCCGCGGCGCGTGGTCTGGGCTTTTTCCCTGATCGTGCTCTATGCACTGGCAGTGGATTTCGTCGGATTCTATCCGAGCACCGCTCTGTCTGTGCCTCTGGTCTCCTTTGTTTTTGGCTACCGGAATCTGAAGGGCCTTTGCTTTGCCGCCGTGGTTGTATTGTCTGTCATCTATCTGATTTTCGGCCTGGCAATGTCCCATGAATTTCCAACCGGCCGCCTTTGGTCGCAGTGAGACCCTCATGTACGCAGATCTATTTTCCTCGCTACCCCACGTCTTGGAGTGGGCCAACCTTTTTGCAGTCACCATTGGCGTGCTTGCAGGCATTGTCGTGGGCGCCATGCCAGGGCTCAGCGCAACCATGGCTATCTCTGTCTTGGTGCCTTTCACCTTTGGATTGGAACCACTGGTTGCACTTGGGTTGATGGCCGGTATCTACAACGGTGCGATGTACGGCGGGGCCATTCCCGCAGTGCTGCTGCGAATACCTGGCACACCTGCGGCGGTTGCCACCAGCTTTGATGGCTACCCCATGGCGCAGAAAGGCCAGGGGGGTTATGCGCTGCAGGTAGCTGTCGTGTCGTCTGCGTTCGGCGGCATTGCCAGTGCGTTTGCGCTGATGCTGCTTGCACCCCCGCTGTCCAGTGTGACCCTGTTGTTTGGCCCGGCCGAGGTTTTCTGGGTCGCTGTTTTTGGGCTTTGCAGCATAATTTTCTTGCTCGGTGGCGACATCGTCAAAGGACTAATCAGTGCCTGTTTTGGCATCTTTGTTTCTGTCATTGGCTCCGACCCGATCTTTGGCAATGACCGCTATACCTTCGCCTATCTCGAACTGCTCGACGGCATCAGCATCGTTATCTTACTGGTGGGACTCTATGCCTTGCCTCCGGTGATCGATCTTTTGGAAAGCCCTCTTGATACTGAAGGCGGCGATAACGACGAGCTTGGTACCGAGCCCTTGTGGCGTACGCTGCCCGGCATGCTGAAGTTTTGGAAAACCTGGCTCAGGTCTTCATTCATTGGAATTTGGATTGGTATCCTGCCTGGCGCCGGGGGATCGATGGCGGCGTTTATCTCTTATAACGAGGCTCGCCGAGCCAGTAAAACCCCCGAGAACTGGGGAAAAGGTGAGCCCGAGGGTGTAGCAGCTGCGGAGACAGCAAACAATGCCGACACCGCATCAGCGCTGATCCCCGCTCTTACGCTGGGCATACCCGGGACGGCGGTAGCAGCCGTGATGCTGGGGGGTCTATTGATCCATGGCCTGCAGCCGGGGCCGATGTTGTTCAGAGAAAACCCGGTGGTGGTTTTCGGCTTCATGTGGCAGTTCCTGTTTGGTGCGATCTTGTTGGTTTTTCTGGGGGGCTCACTGGCGACGAACAGCTTCGCCAAACTGCTCAAACTACCGCGTCCCTTGTTGGGGTCTGTGATTATCGTGTTGATGCTGATCGGTGTGTATTCGATCCATGGCCGCATGTTTGACGTCTACCTGATGCTCGGTTTCGGCGCGATCGGATATGTCATGGATAAGCTGAAGTTTCCGCTGCCACCTGTGGTACTTGGGCTGATTCTCGGCTCTTTTGCCGAAGAGAATCTGCGTTTGGCTCTGCGCATAGGCCGCGGCGATTGGGCGGTACTCTTTGCCAATACAACCAGTTGGGTGTTGGTTGCTTTGACGCTGGCCGTTGTAATTGGCCCCGTTGTGAAGAAGCGGATAGCGAGCAGCCGTGATAGCGGTGTTTAGTAGCGCATGGGGAGTAGGAATTTGCTACATTTCCGGCCCGCATTGTGGGCCGACTAGAGTGGCAGCCGAACAGTTGGTTTCGGTGTTGTCTCTTCATCAATTGATAAGCGGACGTAAAGGCGTGAATGATTTTGTTGCCTATCCCGCTTTCTTAACGTGCATTCAAAATTAGGAACATAAAGGAAAAGATGATGATGAAAAATACTTTGGTGGGTGCAGTTGCGTTGCTGTCAGTTTCGGCAGCTTTCGCCACTTCGAGTAATTGGACCGGCTATACCTACTCTTCAGTGTCGACCACTTCGGCTGTGAAGGGCATGAAGCGAATAGCGGAAGGAGTTGAGGAGTCAACGGGCGGTGGGTTGGCTATCAAGGTTCATCTGGGCAAGACGCTGCAGATCTCGTCGGCCGATATCACGCAGGCGGTTGGTGACGGAGTTGTGGATTTCGCAGCAGACTTTTTCTTTTCGGGCAATGTCCCGATCGCACGCGTGTTGAACCTGCCCATGCTGATTGAGAATGATGAAGAGTGGGCGGCGGCTTATGCGGTGATGGAGCCGATACTGGTGGAGTCCTTCGCCGCACAGGGTGTTGTGCTGTTGGGCGGCTACCGTTACCCCGAGCAGACAATTTTCACCACTTTCGAAATCGCCAGCCTCCACGATCTCAAGGGCCACAAAATCCGGGTCACCTCTCCAGAGCAGGGGCAGTTTATCGACGAGTTTGGCGGTGCAGCCATTACCCTGTCTGGCTCCGAAGTCCCCACCTCGTTGGAGCGTGGTGTGATAGAGGGTGTTTTGACGGCCAGTGCCGGTGGCGCGAAAAAGTGGCATGAGTTTTTGCCCTACAACTACCGTTTTGCCGTGAATTACGGCAACTCGATGATCATCGCCAACGAGGAATCTTTTGCTGCACTTGAAGACAGTGAGCAACAGTTGCTGCGCGACATCGTTGCGTTAGAAGGTCCGGCCACAACCGCTGCTTTCTTGCTGGATGAAGACGCCCAAAAAACAGCGCAGGCGAAGGCGGGCATGATCTTGGTTGAGGCAGCGGAAGGCGACGCCGACGTCGCCCGGAACAAACTCGCACCCTTTTGGCAGGCATGGGCGCAAGAAAACGGTGAAGAATACGAGACTGCGCTGGCTTTAGTGCGTGAAGCAATCGGCAAATAAATTGGAACAGCAAAAGGAAAACGGGCCGGCATCGGCCGGCCCTGTCTTTGACTTGCTGGCGCGTTCCGTCCGCTTGCTCACAGGGGCAGTGCTTGTCGCGCTGGTGATCCTCGTGTGCAGCGAGGCGTTTCTGCGAGGGGCCTTTAATTACTCACTCGGTTTTGCCGAAGAAGTGACGGCTTATGGGGTTGTGATGTTGACGCTCTTCGGTGCCGCTCTCGCTCTGCGACAAGGAGTGCTTTTCCAAGTTAATATTTTATTTGATAGTCTTCCACGCAGGGCGCAAATGGTGCTTAGGTGCGCCTTCTATTTGTTGGCATTGGCGATCTGTGTTGTGTTTATCTGGAAGACCAAAGATCTGGTGATCAGCTCCTTTAGCCGAGGGAAATTTGCACCAACGGTGTTGCAAACGCCACTCTGGGTGCCGCAGTTGCTGCTACCGTCTGGCTTTGTCTTCATCGCTCTTTTCGTGGTTGAAAAACTGTTGCTGAGCTGCAGAAATATTTGGGCTGGTCGTTGATGGAAGTCATACTCGCATTTGGACTTCTTATCGGCCTACTCATCGGCGGCATGTGGGTGCAGTTCGCCGTGGCCGGGGCGGGTCTCTTTTACCTGTGGATGTTAAAAGGATTCTCGGCTTGGAAAGCGCTGGGTATTGTGAGCTGGGGGGCATCAAACAGCTTCACTCTCGCTGCCATTCCTCTGTTCGTTCTTATGGCTGAAATCCTGTTGAGTTCGGGGCTTTCGACACGCTTGTACAATGGTGTCGCCCCTTTTATGCGGCGATTACCCGGTGGGCTGTTGCACACCAATATTGTCGGCAGCGGTATCTTTGCCGCCATTTCTGGGGGCAGCGCGCCAACTGCCGCAGCGATGTCCACCGTCGCTTTGCCGGAGTTGTCATCGCGGGGCTACAACACCCGTCTTGTCGCCGGGTCTCTGGCGGCCGGGGGTACCTTGGGCATACTCATTCCTCCGTCGATCACCATGATCATCTACGCAACCTTTACAGAGACATCCATCGCCCAGTTGTTTTCCGCTGGGCTTGTCCCGGGCATTGTTCTGGCTTTGTTGTATATGGGTTTTATCGCCGTGCGTGTGACGTTAAATCCCAGTCTGGCCCCAAAAATTGAACGGCAAGCCACGGCCGGTGAGTTGTGGAGTGCCTTGCTCGATATTGTGCCTTTTCTGCTGCTGATCGTGGTCGTGCTCGGGAGTATCTACGGCGGATTTGCCACCCCGACTGAGGCAGGAGCTGTGGGTGTGGTCGGCGCGACCCTGATCGCGGCGCTGTACGGGCGTTTGAGCAAGAAGCTGTTGCTCGATGCCTTGGATCGAACGGCGTCGATGAGCGGGAACATCCTGTTTATCGTTTTCACGTCGATGATCTTTGCCTACGCCACGGCGCTATCCGGTGTGGGGGACAATTTGGTTTCCTTTCTTGAGCAGGCCGAGGTATCTAGGTTGAGTTTCCTGTTGATCATCATGGTCGTTTTTGCGGTGCTTGGGTGTTTTATGGAAGGGCTGGGAATGATCGCTATCATTGTTCCGGTGATCTTTCCCGCGCTGATAGCAATGGACGTTGATCCCATTTGGTTTGGGGTGTTCGTGGTCATCCTCGTCGAGTTGGGTCAATTGACGCCACCGCTCGGCGTGATCCTCTTTGTGGTCGCCAGCTCATCCGATACCGTGAAGGTAGAGGACGTGATCATGGGGACGCTGCCCTTTTTCGCGATGATATTGCTATTTATGTTGTTGTTGATAGCGTTCCCGCAGATCGCCCTTTTTCTGCCTTCTGTCACCTTGGGATAGAGCCATGACCTACCCGTTTCCCGAGCCTGTCGTGCTCGATGCTGAGGTCTTCGCTACGCTGCCGGATGTTTACCGGCGAACGGGCGTGGCCTCGTATTGGGCCGAGCGCAATCGCCGCGGCATGGCCGTGGATTGCTTTCTCGAAGGCCCATCTTTTGATCGAAACGGCAACCTTTGGTTTGTCGATATCCCGTTTGGTCGAATCTTCCGTGCTGATCCCTCCGGCGAGATCAGCCAAGTGGCTGAATATGATGGGCAGCCAAATGGGCTGAAGATCCACGCTGATGGACAGATCTACATCGCCGATTTTCAGCATGGCATCATGCAACTCGATCCCGCTACTGGGTCAGTTTCTTCCGTGCTTCGGGATTGCGATATAGAGGGTTTTAAAGGTTGTAACGACCTGCATTTTGGTCAGGAGGGCGAGCTGTATTTCACCGACCAGGGGCAGACAGGGCTGCAGGATCCGAGCGGTCGTGTCTTTCGTTGGCGGCCCAGCAGTGGAGAGCTGAGCTGCTTGATCGACAGTGTGCCGAGCCCCAATGGCCTGGTGTTTGACCGTGAGGAGCAGGTGCTGTTTCTCGCGGTTACACGCGCCAACGCCGTGTGGCGCCTGCCACTCTCGTCCAGTGGTCGGGTTAACAAAGCCGGGTTGTTTCTGCAGTTTTCCGGCGGCCGTGCCGGGCCGGATGGGCTCGCGCTCACGGCGCAAAATGGGGTGGTTGTCTGCCAGACAGGCATGGGCCTAGTATGGGTGCACGATAAACTCGGTCGGCCCATTGCAGTAGTGCGATCACCGCTGGGATTGGGCACAACAAACTGTGCTTTTGGCGGTCCTGGCAACCGCACCCTGTTCATCACCGAGTCGGATAGCGGCAGCATACTCAAGGTGGAATTCAGCACCGAGCTCGGTATATCAGGTGCTCCTATGTTCTCCGGATACACAGCAAATATCTGAGCAGTTGGTTTCGAAACCAGTGCTCAGTTTGAGGGTGGTCCTTGGTGTTGTCTGGTGGAGGCATCAGCTCGTCGCGGTGTAATCGCTGGAATTTAATTGATGTGCCATCATGCCTTGTCGAGATACAGGTCTATCGCTCGGCACAGCAGTTAAGTGCGTCGAAGCTGGTTACTTTCGATGGGCTGCACCGTCAACTTGAACAAGGAAGAGCACAGATGGCACAAAGCGAGAACCCCTTCTGCGGTGAGCAGTTACAGGGCAAGGCCTATGCAAAGGCCGATATGAAAAACTCTAATTTTGATGGGGTGAATCTGGCCGATAGTCGCTTCTATTGCGTAGCGACAAACGCCCTGTTCACCGACTCCAATATCCAGGCGACGCGCTTCGAGAACGTGAACCTGAGCGAGGCTGTGTTTGATGATGTCAACATGGCCGGTGCTGTCTTTGGCAATATCAATTTGTCGGATGTCACGATCAGCAATGCCAATCTCACGGGTATGACCATAAACGGTGTGCTGGTGACGGAGCTGTTGGCAGCGTTTGAAGCACGGAGTTGATTGCTACAAAAAGCTGCAATGCCGCGTCAAGGTAGAATCAACCTACAAGCTATAGGCGGTCTTAGCATGGCAAGCGAAGAACCTAATATGCACAACGAATTATTCGCCGTGATTCACTGTGCGAGTTGTTTATCAATTGTTTCTGTCGTCTGTTGAAGTGAACAGAAAAGGCACTTAAGGAGAGGTGGATGGTAGACGATGCGTATTCGGGTGATGATTTCTACTGTGATCAAGCGCTTTCAGGGCGTACACCGATTGATACGGTGAGCGAGACTGATAAAGTACTGGCTTTTCATCACACGCGTCCGTTTTGGCCGGTGCACATCGTGGTGATACCCAAGCAGCACATACCGTCGCTGGTCGATCTAGGTGATGGCGGGGAGGACTTACTGATGGACGTGATGGGCGTTGTTCGTAAACTTGCCGAAGAGGTTCTGGAAGAGCATGGTGCCTGCCGCGTACTGACAAATCTCGGGGAATACCAAGATTCCAAACACCTGCATTTCCACGTTTGTGCTGGTGAGCCATTGCGCTAGCGCAGTTAGCCGCACTCGAGATCTAGTCGAACCGAGTCCACAGTTTTTCAAAATAGCGTTGCAGTCGCGCGCTGATTTCTACAACTCTGGGCAGGTGCTGTTGGCGTTTGTGCGCGACGATGTGTAACTCGCCCATGGCCTCTTCGCCGAACTCCAGTGGCAGCGCGGTTAACGACGAGATAAACGGGCAGTGTTCAAAACCTTCGGGCAATAACAACGCCCCTACGCCTGAGCAGCATGCGGCCAGTTGTACGTTGTAGTCGTCCGAAGTGAACACCGGCTTGAAATTGGGGATGGCGTTTTTCAATGCGCTGTTGGTCTGCAAGTGGTCGTGCGTGTCCGGCCAGCAAATCCACTTCAATTGTTCCGCTGTGATGTCCCTGGCCAACGACTCGGCCAGCGTGGAGGCCACATAGGCTTTCATTTTTCCGCTGAACGATGCGAGACAGACCAAGCTGTCGTCCTTGGGCTTTTCGGTGCGCAGGGACAGATCAGCTTCGCCGCGCGCGAGGTTGAGCAGGGCCACATTGCTCAGCACCTCCAGCCGCAGATCGGGATAGAGTGGTGCGAGCTCGGCGGCAAAAGGTGGCAGCAACGCAAAGGCAATGGCCGGAGGTGCCGTGATCCGGACTCGCCCGCGTATTTCATCAGGCGTGTTGATTTGCGCCAATGCCTCAGTGGACCAGCGCGCCATTTGCTCTGCCGCTGGCAGTAGCTTGATGCCCATCACTGTCAGCTCGCAGCCCTGACTCTGGCGCTTAAACAGTTGCGCACCCAGTAGTATTTCCAGTTCCGCTATGCGGCGACTGAGTGTGGGCTGACCGAGTTTTAGCTCGCGTGCTGCGCCGCTGAAACTGCCGTTCTCTGCAACGGCCAAAAACAGCCGCATATCCTGCCAATTCAGTTCTTTGCTATTCATATATGGATAGGCATATCAAAAAGTAGTGGATTTACATCTGAAATAGAATAGCCAAACTATGCCACAGACGGCAGATCAATAAAATACGGAGTCGCCGCTTCAGTGTGATGCGCTAGCCGCGCAATTTTAAACAGGAGAGAGTTGTGGGATATAAAGCAAAAACATTAGCGGTTGGAGTGGTTGTGCTCGGTGTTCTGGGGACGGGGGTTGCTGTCTGGGCCAGTCAGGCAACGCCGACGCGTCACCCCACTACCGCATCGACATTGGGTGTGATCAGTGGCAGAACAGCACTTGTTGCCAGCTTGGAGCAAGGCACACGTGTGGTGCTCAATACGGTGGAGTCAGCTGACTGGTCGGCTGATCTGAGTGGATTGTTGAATCTGGAGCACCCGCATGCCCAGGCAGCTGGGTTGCAAGATCATGCTGAGCCGATCAAGGTGTACAGCTACCATATCAGTCACCCCGTGCACGGTGACTTCTTGGTGGACACAGGAGTGTCGCAGCGTTTTGTGCAGCAGCCCGAGGCGCACGGTGTGTCCAGCTGGTTGGTACCCAAGCTCGCCATCGATACCATGCAGGTGCGGCACTCTACCGAAGAGCTCATCGAAGCGCTCGATCGCCCCCTGCAGGGAGTGTTCCTGACGCACTTGCACATCGACCACATCAGTGGGCTGCCTGCCATCGACACCGCTGTCCCGCTCTACACAGGCAGAGGGGAGGCGAGCGACACGTTTTTCATCTACGCCCTAACCCACGGTATCGTCGACAGCTTGTTGAACGGTCGGCCCCATTTGCAAGAGTGGCAGGCTCCAATCGTCGATATATTCGGCGATGGCAGTGTGTTTGCCATTCATTCGCCGGGTCACACGGCTGGCTCAACCGCATTTATGGTCAATACCGAATCGAGCCCTGTGCTGCTGACGGGGGATGCGAGCCACACGGCGTGGGGCTGGAAGAACAAAGTAGAGCCAGGCAAGTTTTCAACCGATCAGCCACGCAGTCGCAAGAGCCTCTTAAATTTGATTCAGTTGGTGCAGGAGCACCCGCAGATACAGGTTAAGCTTGGGCATCAGGCACTGTAGAGAGCATTGGAGATTCACCAATCGACCTCCGCGCTGCGTTGTTGCGTCTAAATGAATGTAAACGGAGCTAAGCAGTGGCGAAGGTGGCAGCAGTCTTTTTTTATCGAGAAACCAAAATCCTGATGGGCCTTCGAGCTCAAGTCGAAGCGCATTCGGGATGTTGGGGGTTGCCCGGCGGTAGGCTGGAGAAAAACGAGAGCCCCCGCGATGCAGCGATAAGAGAGGCTTCCGAGGAAGTCGGTTTGACTCCTTCAATATTTGAATCAGCATGCCAGCTAGTGGATCTCGCTGGAATAGAATACTGCTTCTATTTATGCCGGCAATGGGAAGGGGAGCCGAGAAATTTAGAGCCGGTCAAGTGTTCGCAGCTCCAGTGGTTTGAATTGGATCGACTGCCGGAAAATACCATTGGCATCATTGCTGAAGCAATTGATGTTCTGGAAATTAAAAAATACAGTGACCGTTAGTGGGCTTGCTCTAGCCCCGCTGGGCTGGGTTGTTGTATATTGACCAGGCTGCCAATCAGGGTTTAAACAATGTCTTGTTTTGCTTCTTTGGCTGCTGGTTGTTGCAACTGATCGGGCGCTTCGCATCCGCGCAGTTTCCCGGCGGCCTCCAGCTCTCGGTAGATGGCGCCGGCGCCGGCAAAGGTCGATTTCATGTCGCTGGCGCGGTTTCGACTACGTGTTGCGTGGCTTGCTTTGGGGCTTGAGCACATGGTGTTGCTCCTCAAAATCAACTTCTACCCCCAAACGTTCGGCAGATCAGTACAAAGGCTAAATCACCCGCTGCGCGAACATAGGCAATTGCTGTCAAGGGGCATGCGCGCGATCACGCGCTGCTGTGGCCTTGCCCGCTATTCCCCTACCCGTGCGGGTCCAATCGGCGCAGGGTTTTCAGCTCTTTTTCCACCCGCTCCAGCGATACTTTCTGCGCCGTGCGCAGGCTCTGGGCGAAGAGCGAGATACGCAGTTCTTCAAAAGCCCAGCGGACGTTGTGCCATTGCTCCGCGAAATCCCCCAGTGCGCTGAGCGGGGTGGGCACCTGTTTGAAACGCTCCCACAGGGGCAACAGCTCGGCGCGGATCTTCCGATCTTTGTCGGGTGCCCTGTCGAGGCCGTCTAGGCGACGTTCTATGGCTTCCAGGTAGACAGGGAAGCGGCTCAGGTAGGTGATGGGGGTGCGCAGTGCAACACCGCGGGCGAACAGTTGCGCCGCTTGGTCGTGCACGTCGTTGACCGCTTCTATCCAGGCCAACGAGCCATTTTTGCGGATGCGTTGGTTGATGCGCTGGTTGGCGTCCAGCGCGTCGCCCAGGTGGGTGCAGATGGCGTTGGCGATTTCAACCAAATGTGGGCGCTGTTTTGTGAGCTGCGCGTAGAAGTCCTCGCGGGTGCGTGGCGTGGGGGCAGAGTCGAGGAAGCACTGCGCCAATGCGGCCGCGATGATGTCATTGACCAGGTCGTCCTTGCTGCCCCAAGCGGTGTAACGCAGCGCCATGCTTTCGATGCCTGGCAGTTTGCGCTTGAGGTATTTGAGCTCGTCTTTCAGCTGCAGCTTGTAGAGTGCTACCAGACCCCCGCGCATGGCTTCAGCAGCATGTTGTGGCCCACCGAAGACGCGCAGCGAGATGCTGTCCTCCTCTTCTATCAACGCTGGCCAGGCTGTCACGCTGACCCCCGCTTGGCTCAGTTCCACTTCTTCGGGCAGGTCGCCGAAGTTCCAGTCGGTGATGTCGCTGCGTTCTAAACCCGCGTCTTGGCTGGGTGCGGCCAAACTTGCTTCGGCCGTCTCGCGGTGCTTCTTTTGCAAGGCCTTCAAGTCACGGCCGGTGTCCAGGGTGTTGCCCTCGTGGTCGAGTAATTCAAAGCGCATGGAGAGATGTGTCGCCAGCTGTTCGGGTTTCCAATCCTGGTAACCGACTTGCAATTGTTTGTGTCGCTGCAGCCAAGTGGCCAGAGCCGCAGGCAGGGATTGCCCGCCCGCCTGCAGTGCCTGAATGCACAGCCGCGCCACGTCGGGCACAGGCACGATGGCCTTGCGCATGGCTTTGGGTAAGCTGCGCAGCAGGGCAGTGACCTTCTCTTCCAGCAGCCCGGGCACCAGCCATTCGCAGCGCGCGGCGTTGACCCGGCCCAATAAACCAATGGGTATGCTCAGGGTCACCCCGTCGTCGTCGCGGGTCGGCTCGAAGTTGTAGCGCAGCGGCAGCACAGCGCCGGCGAATTCCATCTGATCAGGAAAACTCTCGTAACTGATGTCCACCGCCGCGTGCTGCATCAGCGCGTCGCGGTCAAAGTGCAAGCCCTTGGGGGTGCTGGCCTCAAAGGCCTTGCGCCACTTTTCAAAGCTAGGCCCGCTGTAAACTCCCTCAGGGATGCGCGACAAATAAAAGCTGACCAAATCTTCCGGGTCCACCAAAATATCCCGGCGCCTGGATTTGTCTTCTAAGAGCTGTATCTCCTCTACCAGCTTGAGGTTGTGCTCGTAGAAGGGCGCTTGCGTGCTGTACTGCGCGCCGACTAAACCCTCGCGGATAAAGATCTCGCGTGATTCACTTGGGTTGATGGGGCCGTAGTTGACTTTTTTGTTCGGGTTGACGATCAGCCCGTAGAGCGTGATCTTGGCGCGTGCCCCCACCTGGGCGCGCTTGCGGTGCCAGCGCGCGTCAAAATAACTGGCTTTGAGCAGTGGCTGGGCGAGGCGCTCTATCCACTGCGGTTCGATAGCGGCCACCGTGCGGGCAAAGACGCGGCTGGTCTCGGTGACTTCCGCCGCCATGATCCACGCGGGAGCCCGTTTTTTCAGGGCGGAGCCGGGGAAAATCTGCAGTTTGCGGCCGCGCACCCCGGTGAACTCACGCTTCTCGTCCAGTCTGGCGATGTTGCCCAGCAGGCCCGTCAATATGGCGCGGTGCACGTTGTCCGCGTGCGCCTCGACAGTGTTGCTCTTCATCTTCAGCTCTCGCGTGACGTCCATCAGCTGTCGGCGCAGGTCGCGCCACTCGCGGATGCGCATGTAATTGAGAAACTTCTTTTTGCAGTGTTTGCGGAATTGGTTGCCCGTCATCGCCTTCTGCTGCACACCTATCCAGGCCCACAGATTGACCCAGCCCATGAAGTCCGAACTCTGGTCTTGGTATTCGGCGTGGGCTTCGTCCGCTGCTTGCCGCGCATTGAGCGGGCGCTCGCGCGGGTCTTGCCCGGACAGACCCGCCACGATGGTCAGCACTTCGTCGAGTGCGCCTTCTTCGCTTGCGGCAATCAGCATGCGGGCCAGGCGAGGGTCCACCGGAATGCGCGCCAGTTGTCGGCCCAGACGGGTGAGTTTGCGGTCGTTCTCGACAGCACCCAGCTCTAGCAACAGCTGATAGCCGTCGTTGATAAAGCGCAGCTCTGGCGGTTCGAGGAAGGGGAAGTCCTCCATGTCGCCCAGACCTAGGTTCGCCATCTGCAAGATGACGGAGGCCAGGTTGGTGCGCAGTATCTCGGGTTCGGTGAACTCGGGGCGGAGGTCAAAGTCGGCCTCGTCATAGAGGCGAATACAGATGCCCGGTGCCTCGCGGCCGCAGCGGCCTTTGCGCTGGTTGGCCGAGGCCTGCGAGACCTTCTCGATGGGCAGGCGCTGCAGCTTGCTACCCGCCGAGTAGCGCGATATGCGCGCCGTGCCGGTGTCAATGACCGAGCGGATACCGGGCACAGTGAGTGAGGTCTCGGCCACGTTGGTGGCGAGCACGATACGGCGATTTCCGTGCGGGCGAAAGATACGCTGTTGCTCGGCGGCTGAGAGACGACCAAAAAGTGGCAATACCTCGGTGCCGCGCAACCGCTTGGATTGGGCGACGTGTTTGCTCAGTGCTTCGCTGTTCTCGCGGATGTCTCGCTCGCCGGGCAGAAAAACAAGGATGTCACCCGCCATGTCACTCGCCAGCTCTTCGCAGGCATCGATGATCGCGGTGGATTCGTCGGTCTCGGGTTGGTCTTCGGCCACTTGGCGTGGCCTGTAGCGCAGCTCCACCGGGTAGCTGCGGCCCTCGGCGGTGACGATGGGCGCGTCGTCGAAGTGCTTGGCAAAGCGCTGCGGGTCGATGGTGGCCGAGGTGATGATCAGCTTCAGGTCAGGGCGCTTGCGCAGCAACTGGTGTAGATAGCCGAGCAGGAAATCGATGTTCAGCGAGCGCTCGTGTGCTTCGTCGACGATCAGTGTGTCGTAGTTGCTCAACCAGGGGTCGCGTTGCACCTCGGCCAGCAAGATGCCGTCTGTCATCAGTTTGACCTTGGCCGTGTCCTGCAGCTTGTCGTCAAAGCGCACCTTGTAGCCAATCAGTGCGCCGAGCTCTGTCTGTGTTTCCTCAGCGATGCGGGCGGCGACACTGCGGGCGGCGATGCGGCGGGGCTGGGTGTGGCCGATCAGGCCGGCGTTGCCGCGGCCGAGTTCCATGCACATCTTGGGCAGCTGGGTGGTCTTGCCCGAGCCCGTGTCCCCGCACACCACCACCACCTGATGCTCGCTGATGGCCTTCATGATCTCTTCCCGCGCTGCGACCACGGGCAAGGTGTCCGGGTAGTTCAGCGAGGGCATGTTGTCGGCACGACTCTGCCGCCTTGCCTGGGAGGCGTCCACAGCTGTCTGCCACCGGATCAGGGCCTCGGCCGCTGCTGGCGAGTTGTTGCCTGGCTTACTCAGATCTCGCAATTGACGACGCAGCTTGTGCTGGTCCGCGAGCATGCAGTCGTTGAGTTGACGCTGGAGTGAACGGGTGTCTGGGGTCGAGGGATTTTTGCTTGCCGAATTCATGAGCACATTTTAGCATTGTCGTGCGCCTGGCGGCTTTCTCTGGCTGAGACTTTTAGCCGGATTCGCTGATCCTGAGGGGGCGAGCGTGCAACTCACGGTGATTTCTTGGAGCTGCTGGGCGGCGTTGCTGCCGTTTGGCCCTGTTTGTTGGTTTTCTTGCAAAAAGCGCTCGGTTGCCTCAGCCCGTTCATTGCTGCCACTCTAGTCCTGTTGGTACTCATCCGTGCTGAGCGATGTTTTTGACTTGAGAGGGGAGTGTTCCATGTTCCAACTGTCTGTGCTCGGGCGAGCTGAGCCGCTGTCCATAATGCCCAGGGGCTTGGGTGGCAGATTGGCACTGGCGTTGGCGCTGCTCTCCACGACAACCTTGTTGAGCTCTGGCCTGTCGCTGCTCACTGCTAACAGCCTCGAAGAGCAACTGCTGCAGATGCGGCTTCACGATGTGCCCGCTCTAGACGCCTCTGCAAAAATGAACGAGCAGGTCAGCTTTGTGGTGGCCACGGTGCCGCGCGTTGCAGGGGCTGATTCACAGGTGGTGCGGGAGAGGGCGCTGCAGGCCGTGCACATCGCCATCGAGGAGATGAGCTCAATCATGCTCGATTTGCCCGATTACAACCACTACTTCTCGGAGTCGATCGGACAGATTGAAAACAGTTTGGATTTACTCGATCAAAACGTCACGGAGTATCAACTCGCCCGGCGTCGTTTTGATCAGCTGCTGCTGGAGTTCCAGCGTGATTGGCAGGAAGCACAGTTGGCTTTCAGTCACCACTATGTACAACACCCAAATTGGACGGAGATCAACGGCGTATTGCAGCATCAGCGCGGACTGCTGGCCAAACTGAGCTCCGACGATTCGTTCAATCAACTGGACGATACGATCTTCCAGCTGGAGTACTTGAATCAGCGTAACAGCGAAGTCTTGCAGGGTGATTATTTTCCAAAGCGCAGCGCAGCGTCGGAAAATTCCTTGCAAGTGCTGCTTGGGTTAAGAGCGGGATTTAGTCGAGATGGATCGTTGTTTCAGGCAAAAAACACACTTTTAGACATCAGTTACCAGCAATTGTTTTTATTACAGACAAGCCAGAACAGCCTGCAGCAGCTGTCCAATCAGATCAGCCAAAACACCTGGCGATCCAATCAATCGATTGGTCGAGCTATTGCGAACACGCAGTCGCTGTTGATGACAAACAACAGAGCCAGCGTTGCCTTATCGCTCTTCAGTCTCTTGGCTGCGGCGATCATCTCTTGGTTCTACGTCAAAAAAAATATCCTCGGCCGCGTGAAGACGCTGCAATCACGCATGCGGGAGATAGCCTCTGGAGAATTGCAGAGCCCGATTGCAATTGGTGGCAGTGACGAAGTGGCTGATATGGCAAAAGACCTGCGCCACTTTCAGCAGACGGCGATCAAGGTCGAGCGGGGGAACCGGCTACTCGCGCTGGAGATAGACGAGCGCCGCGCGACGGAGCAGCGGCTGTTGAGCACCCAGAATGAATTGATCCAAGCGGCAAAACTGGCGGCTTTGGGTGAGCTGAGCGTGGGCATTGCCCATGAGATGAACCAACCCCTCACCGCTATTCGCAGTCATCTATACAGTGCCAAAAAATGCCTGGAGTTTCAGCAGATAGAACGCTGTGCTGCGAATTTGGAAAAAGCAGAAGAGCTGATGGGCAAGACAGCTGTGTTGATGAGCCACCTCAAAACCTTTGCTCGGCAGAGTGATGGAAAGCTAGTGGCCACCGATATCCACCGGGTGGTGCGCGATGCAAGTGTGTTGCTGACGAGCCGCTTTGATCAACAGCGATGTGGGTTTGCCTACGAGGCGGGGGACGACTGTTTGGTCTGGGCCAACCCCGTCAGGTTGGAGCAGGTACTGGTCAATCTGTTGAGCAACGCGTTGGATGCCACCGCGGCTGCGTCTGAGCCTCGCATTGAAATTCGTCTGAGCCTGATCCAAGATGCGGTGGAGCTGAGTATCAGCGACAACGGTTCCGGTATCGATCCGGAGCTACTGGATGCCATCTTTGACCCTTTTTACACCACCAAGCCCCCGGGAAAAGGACTGGGCTTGGGTCTGTCCATTGCCTATTCAATTATTCGTGACTTTGGCGGCAGGCTTCAGGCTCGCACGGGGCGGGACAACGGCAGTGAAATGGTCATCACTTTAAAGCGGGCGGAGGAAGCGTGAATCCCACATTAGCTCATGTCATCGTTGTCGACGATGAACGCAGCGTACTTGACGCATTGACTGAGATGTTGAGCCTGGAGGGCTTTGAGGTACATGCCTTCCTGGATGCCTTTGAAGCGCTCAAACACATGGACCGATGGCCTGCTGCCGTGTGGCTGTGTGATGTTAAAATGCCTCGTATCAACGGCCACGATCTGCTGGCCACGGTGCTCAGCCGACAGGCCGAGTCTCTGGTCCTGTTGATGAGTGGCCACGGCGATATCCCCATGGCCATTGAGGCGATCAAGCTGGGCGCCTATGACTTTCTGGAGAAACCGCTATCGCCAACAGTGCTGATACGTCAGCTCAGAAAAGCCTTGGAAAAGAGTAATCTGCGGCTCGAAAACAAACAGTTGAAACAGCAGTTGCAAGGCGATGCGATAGAGCGGTTTATTGTCGGCCACTCGGTGGCCATGCAGACGGTTCGCGAACAAGTCCTGCGGCTGGCAGATGTTGCCGTCGACACCATCATTTACGGTGAGACGGGCACCGGCAAAGAGGTGGTTGCACGGGCGCTGCATCGCTACAGTGACAGGCGCGACAAGGCTTTTGTGGCGATCAATTGCGGGGGCATGGCCAGTAGCATCATCGAGAGTGAGCTTTTCGGCCATGAGGCGGGGGCATTTACCGGGGCAAACAAACGTCGAATCGGCAAGGTTGAGCAGGCGGACGGCGGTACTTTGTTTCTTGATGAGGTCGAGAGCATGCCCGTGGATGTTCAGATTAAATTGCTGCGCGTATTGCAGGAACGTAGTCTGGAGCGATTGGGCGGGCAGGGCTCAATTGCAGTGAGTTTTACGGTGGTTGCGGCCAGCAAGGCAGACCTGATGCAACTGAGCCTGGCGGGAGGGTTTCGCAGCGACTTGTATTACCGTCTTAACATCGCCAGTTTGCAGTTGCCACCGCTGCGAGATCGCATTGAAGATGTGATCCCGCTGTTCGATTTTTTTGTCAAACAGATACAAGTACGTCGCGGCAGCGAAGCGGTCACCTTGTCCGGTCAGCAAATTCAGCGGCTGCACCAGCACAGTTGGCCCGGCAATGTGAGGGAGTTGAAAAACGCCGCGTCTCGCGTTGCGCTGGGTATCAGCCAAGACGATTTAGGTCTAGAGGGTTGGCGTGAGCAGGGAGCCTCAGATTTTGAAGATCAAATGTTGCGGCACGAGCGACAGATACTGGTAGAAGCGCTGCGCCAATGTGCGGGTCAGTTGAATGACACGGCTGCATTGTTGGATCTTCCTCGAAAGACGCTCTACCGGAAAATGAAAAAACATCAATTGGAAAAGCACGCCTACCGACAGGACAAAACTGTCCCATAAAGCCGTGAACCAATGGGGCTCCAGTGGCCCATTTGACGGCATGGCTGCCTACCCTGATTCACCAACACTTTGTATTAAAAGAGTATTTTCTGCTCGGCATCACCCTTGCGCTGTAGCTAGGCAGGTGGTGCTGAAAACGTGTTGATGATGGGACAAAAAAATCATCAATATTGTTGGGTGTCATCCTTATAAAAATAATCATAATCCAAACCTATCCAGGAGAATGACAGGATGAAATTTTCACAATTGCTGTCAGCAGGGCTGCTGACAGCCGCTACTTTGATGGCTCCCATGAGCTATGCCGATGATTGCGCCAACCGCGGTGTGCTCGACGAGAAATTCTGTGACGAAGACGGTGATCTGGTGGCGGACAGCCCCAAAGATCCCACCAAATGGCGTGATCCAAACACCTTGGTCTTCACCTATACGCCGGTGGAAGACCCTGCTGTCTACCAGGATGCCTTTGCTGATTTCCAACAGTATCTTGCCGAGAAGACCGGCAAGCGGGTGGTCTACTACACGGTGCATTCCAATGCGGCCGAAGTAGAAGCCATGCGCTCTGGTCGTCTGCACATTGCGGGTTTCTCTACCGGGCCCACCGGTTACGCGGTCAATCTAGCGGGATACGTACCGATTGCGGTAAAAGGCACCGAGGACGGCTTTCAGGGTTACAACCTCTTGGCGATTGTTCGCAAGGACAGCGACATCAAAGAGATGACGGATCTCAAGGGGCGCACGGTGGCACACACTTCCGCTTCGTCCAACTCCGGTAACTTGGCGCCACGCGCACTGTTTCCCGATTTGGGTATAACACCGGACAAGGACTACAAAGTTGTCTACTCCGGCAAGCACGATCAATCCATCCAGGGCGTTGCTTCGGGTGACTATGAAGCCGCACCTGTGGCCTCTGATGTGTTCAACCGCATGGCGGACTCAGGTCGGATCGACGCCGATGACTTTCGTGTTCTCTATACAAGCCCGCGTTTTCCCACCTCTGCCTTTGGTTATGCGCATGATCTGCACCCGGATCTGGTGGTCAAAATCAAAGATGCTTTCGACACCTTTAGGTTTCCTGCAGAAATGCAGAAGACCTTTGGCGGGGCTGATCGGTTTTATCCCATCACCTTCAAAGAAGACTGGCAGGTTATTCGTGACATCGCGCACGCAACCGGCACGGCTTACACCAAAGCAGGCTTGAAAAAACTGGCGGAAAAAGACGCCAAGAAACGAGCTGCAAAACAGGAAAAGGCCAGGAAAGCGGCTGAGGAAGCTGCCAAGCAGTAACGGCGGGCAGGACTACAACGGGAGGAGCCCACGGTCTGCGTGGGTTCCTTAAATACTTCTCTTTTGCTGGACTCCCCATGCAAGCAGCGCACTCTACGCCGGAGCAGAGCAAGCTCCAAATTAAGCAACTGTCTCACGCCTACACGGCGGGGCAGCCGGTACTCAAACACATAGATTTAACATTGACCGAGCCGGGGTTGGTTGCAGTCATCGGACCCTCGGGAACCGGTAAAAGCACCCTGCTGCGGTGTATCAACCGTTTGATAGAGCCCAGCAGTGGCGCCATTCTCTTTGAAGGCCATGACATGTGCCGACTGCGCGGAAGTGCATTGCGGCGAGTGCGGCGTCGCATCGGCATGGTGTTTCAAGAGTACAACCTGGTCGAGCGCCTGTCGGTGATCGAGAACTTACTCACCGGTCGGCTGGGCTACATGAGCGCGTTTCAGGTCATTCGTCGCAACTTCAGCGCGGAAGACATCGATATGGCCTTCTCCCTGTTGGAACGGGTGGGGCTAGCGGATTTCGCCACCCAGCGGGCAGACAGCCTGTCGGGTGGGCAGCGTCAACGGGTCGGGATATGCAGGGCGGTGATGCAGGACCCCGGACTTCTGCTCGCTGATGAGCCCACGTCGTCGCTTGACCCTAAAACGTCGGTAGAGATCATGTCCCTGATGCAGCAGTTCGCGTCTGAGAAGAATATCCCGGTGTTGATCAACATCCACGACGTGGAGCTGGCAAAGCGATTTGCAAAGCGCATCATTGGTATGAGCAAGGGCACGGTGGTGTTTGATGGCTCACCCGGTGACCTTCGTGATGCTGATCTCAATACGATTTACGAGGGGGAGACATGGTTGCAATAATCAGAAGTGATCCCTTCAAATCCTCCTGGACCAGTCGTATCGCGCTGCTGCTGATGTCGCTCTACCTGTTCTACGTGTTCACGACGATGGGTATTAGCTGGGAGCGTATTGAAGTGGGCTTTGGGGAGAGCTCGAAATTGTTTGCACGCATGTTTCCACCCGACTTCAGTCGCTGGAAACTCTTGCTCAGCGGCTTGATTGAGAGTTTGCAAATTGCGATCATCGCCAGCCTTATCGGCATCGTATTGTCCCTGGGCATTGGTCTGATGGCAGCGCGGAACATGGCACCCGTGTGGCTGACCATACCGGCACGCGTTTTTGTTGCACTGTGCCGCTCTTTCCACCCCATTATTGTCGCTATTTTGTTTGTCAAAGCGGTGGGTTTTGGTGCACTGGCCGGAATCCTGACCCTGGTGTTTGCGTCCGTGGGTTTTATCGCCAAACTTTTTGCCGAGGCCATTGAGGAGATATCTCCCAAACAAGTGGAGGCCATTCGGGCCACCGGCGGGAATTTTCTGGCAATCACTTTGTTCTCTGTATTGCCACAGGTGTTCTCTCGATTTATTGGTTTTTGCACCTATCAGTTGGACTCGAATCTGCGTAACTCCACCATGGTTGGCATTGTCGGAGCAGGCGGATTAGGTGGCACCCTGTTCTCAGCTTTTCAGCGTTTTGACTACGATTTTGTGGCCGCAATACTGATTGCCATTATTGCCTTGATCATGGTGGGCGAAGTCTTGTCCAACGTTGTGCGGAGGGTGTTTCAATGACTGCGACAGTTCAGCAACAGTGGCAGCGTTTCAGTTTGGCAGAGCGCATGAGCCGCTACGCGGTCTATCTGGTGGTTGTCACGGCCTTTGTTTGGTCAGTGCGCACGGTGGAGGTGATCCCAGAGTTTTTACTGGATGCGCCCGAGCAGATGATGGACTTGTTTCGCCGCATGTGGCCTCTGGATTTTGAGTACTATCCGACAACTGTTCACCAGGCACTGCTGGAAACCATCAATATAGCAACCCTAGGCACTCTGTTTACATTGCCGCTGGCGGTGCCGCTGGCGCTGTTGAATTCACGTCGTCTGTGTCGCTCAAAGCTGTTGAACACCTTCGCGCAGTTTTGCCTGGTGTCTTCGCGTTCCGTCAATTCACTGGTCTGGGCGCTTATTTTTGTGGCGATGTTTGGCCCGGGTGTGTTCGCCGGAATGTTGGCCATCGCCTTTCGCTCAGTGGGTTTTGTCGGCAAGCTGCTGGCCGAGGCCTTGGATGAAGTGGACAACGGTTGCATTGAGGCGCTGCGCGCCACCGGTGCCAGTCGAAGCAGTATTTTGATCAAAGGTTATTGGCCACAGGTAAAGCCAGCGTTCTATTCCATCGTCTTGTTCAGGTGGGACATCAACGTGCGCGAGTCGGCGGTGCTGGGACTGGTGGGGGCTGGCGGTATCGGAGTGGTATTGAACGACTCCTTAAACCTGTTTGAATGGACACGGGTGTCGATGGTGCTGGCCAGCATTTTTGCGGTAGTTATTCTCACGGAAATTTTGGTGGTGAAGGTTCGCAGCCGGTTGATTTAGCAAGGTGCTTGGCACTCAGATGAGTCGCTCTCAGCTGCTGGAAATTTCGCCGGAGCCTGTGGTTTAAGGTGGTGGCTTGTTTTTTCTTGTGGCTGGGAGGGCGGCGTTCTAGCATGGCCGCTGACCCGGAGATATTTGATGATAGCCAGCTACCCCGAACGCATTGTCTGCCTGACAGAAGAACCCACCGAAACCCTGTATTTGTTGGGGGAGCAGCACCGGATAGTGGGGATCTCCGGCTTTACGGTTCGACCACCACAAGCGCGCCGTGAAAAGCCGAAGGTCTCTGCCTTCACCAGTGCCAAAATCGGCAAGATCCTCGAGCTCAAGCCGGATCTGGTGGTGGGGTTTTCTGATTTGCAGGCTGATATCGCTGCGGAGCTGATCAAGGCGGGGGTGACGGTGCTGATCTTCAACCACCGCTCGGTCAATGAAATCCTCAACATGATCCTCACCTTGGGCTCGATGGTGGGGGCAGCTGACAAAGCCGCCAGCTTGGTAGAGGGTTATCGCCAGCGCATTGTCGAGCTGCAGGCGAAGGTCGAACAGGAGCCGCGCAAGCCGCGCGTTTACTTTGAAGAGTGGGACGAGCCACTGTTCACGGGCATTCGCTGGGCGGGTGAGCTGATAGAGATTGCGGGTGGGGTAGACTGCTTTGCGGACCTACACTGGGCGAGCATGGGCAAGGACCGCATATTGTCAGACCCGCTGGAAGTGGTGCGCCGGCAGCCCGACATCATCATCGGCTCCTGGTGTGGCAAGAAGTTCAGACCGGAAAAAGTCGCCGCGCGTCCCGGCTGGCAGGACATACCCGCGGTGCGAGACGGCGAGCTGCACGAGATCAAATCGGTGGATATATTGCAGCCCGGGCCCGCAGCACTGACTGATGGCCTAGAGCAGATGGTCGCCATTGTCGACGCTTGGAGAGCTAAGCACGGCTAGCGCCTCGTCACGGCTGTAGAGTTTCAGGCGCTTTGTCGCTGCGCCTCCTCGTAGCTCAGCAGCTCGAGGCTGTAGATCAGCAGTTCGATGTCTTCCGGGTCGCGTCGGCTGGTGAATCCCAGGGTTTTCATCAGGTGTTCCATGGCCTGGTTGTTGCGCAGCACTGAGCCCTCCATCTCCTGCAGGCCGTGTGCTTTGGCGTGCTCGATGAGCTTGTGCATAAGCACCTTGGCCAGTCCGTGCCCAGTCCAATCATCGCCGATCGCAATGGCGAATTCGCAGCTGGTTTTGTCGGGGTTCTGGCTGTAGCGGGCCACGCCGATAAGCTCTGGCCCAAGCTCGCTCGGGCGCATCAAGACCAGGGCCATCTCGCGCACGTAATCAATTTTGGTGAATTTGGCCAATAGCGCGGGCGGCAGCGATTTGAGCACCTGCATGAAGCGGTAATAGCGCGATTGATCGGACAGGCGATCTTGGGCGAAGACGCGCAATTGTTCGCCGTCCTCGGGGCGGATGGGCCGCAGTTGTATGGGGGCTCCGTCCTTCAGCGCTGTCTGGCTGACCCACTTGCTGGGGTAGGGGTGGATGGCCATGTGCCCGTAGTC
>JAWSVD010000152.1:0-22593 GCA_033852095.1 Granulosicoccaceae bacterium
CCCGTGCCCTCCAGGCCTTCGAGTGTCAGAAATACGCCAGCCATCAGCGCTTCAGCTGGTACTTGCGCACAGCCGCCTCGTGTTCTTTTAAATTATCGGAAAATTTATGACCACCGTCACCCGTGGCGACAAAAAACAAACTGCTGCCCGCTTCTGGGTGCAGAGCAGCGGTGATCGCCTCCCGCCCAGCCAGCGCAATGGGCGTGGGCGTCAAACCGTGGCGGGTGTAGGTGTTGTAGGGCGTATCGCTGACCAGGTCGCGACGCCGAATATTGCCGTCGAAATCAGGCCCCAAGCCGTAGATCACCGTTGGGTCCGTCTGCAGCCGCATGCCCTTGAGCAAACGACGGCTGAACACACCCGCAATCACCGGCCGCTCGGCGGCTATGCCCGTCTCTTTCTCCACGATTGCGGCCAAAATCAAGGCCTCGTAGCTGGATTTCAAGGGGCTTTTAGGGTCTCGTTCCTGCCAGGCCTGCGCCAAAAAGGACACCATGGCCGATTGCGCGCGGGACAAAATCCCACTGGCCGAGTCACCCGCGGTGTATTGGTAGGTATCGGGCATGAACAGCCCTTCGGGCAGGCTGTAGTCATCCGCCAGCGACAGGGCTGCCAGCAACTGATGATCGTCTTTGCTGGAGATATCGTCGCGCAGCTTTTCCGCCTGCAGCAGGGCCGCGCGCACCTGGCGCATGTTCCAGCCCTCGACCAAGGTCAGGCGGTACTGCACCGATTTGCCCTGTACCAGTAAATCCAGCAGTTCAAAAGCGCTCAGCTGCGACCCCAGCGCGTACTCCCCCGCCTTGATCAGATGCGCTGTTTTTTTCAAGCGCGCGTAGCCGTAGAGGTATTCGGCGCGCTCAATAACGCCGTCTCGCTCCAACCGACTGGCAAGCTGACGCAGGTTGGTACCCGCGGGCACAGACAGGGTCTTTTCAGCACCGAGCACCAGCGGCTGGCTCAGGCTGCGATTCCCGTCATAGGCAACCCAGGCAACCACCCCGGCGAGCACCAACACCACAATCAAAATAAAACGCATGTTTCCTCAGTCGCCCCCGCCCGAGGGCGAAAGCACAATCAACAGAGCCGCGATCAGATTTTGCGGAAGACCAGCGTGCCGTTGGTTCCACCAAAACCGAAGGAATTACTCACCACCACATCAATCGCCATGTCGCGCGCCGTGTGCGGTACATAGTCGAGGTCACAGGCGGGGTCAGGCTCATCCAAATTGATGGTGGGCGGGGCAACCTGATCGCGGATGGCCAGCACGCTGAACACAGCCTCTATGCCACCGGCAGCACCCAGCAGGTGCCCTGTCATTGACTTGGTTGAACTCATGGCGACCTTATAGGCCGCATCACCCAACAGCCCTTTAACGGCCTGCGTCTCCGCTACGTCCCCTGCGGGTGTGGATGTGCCGTGGGCGTTGATGTAGCTGATCTGCTCGGGGTTGATGCCGCCGTCTTTGAGCGCGCTGACCATGCAGCGCTGGGCACCTTCGCCACCTGCAGAGGGCAGCGTCATGTGGTGGGCATCGCCGCTCATGCCGTAGCCGGCGAGCTCGCAATAGATCTTCGCCCCGCGCGCCTTGGCGTGCTCGTACTCCTCGAGCACCAACACACCGGCGCCGTCACCGATCACAAAGCCGTCTCGCCCCAAGTCCCAGGGGCGGCTGGCCGCCTCAGGGTTGTCGTTGCGGGTGGAGAGCGCCCGTGCCGCACCGAAACCGCCCACACCCAATTGCGTGGTCGCCATTTCCGCGCCACCGGCTACCATCACGTCCGCATCGCCGTAGGCGATGGTGCGCGCGGCGTCGCCGATGTTGTGCGTGCCCGTGGTACAGGCCGTGACGATGGCAAAGTTGGGACCCTGAAAACCGCAGCGGATAGAGAGATTACCGGAGATCATGTTGATGATCGCCGAGGGGATAAAGAAAGGGGATATCTTGCGCGGGCCGCGCTCGTCGACTAGGCGTGTATTGCGTTCTATCACACCCAAGCCACCGATACCCGCGCCAATGGCAACGCCAATGCGCGTGGCGTTTTCTTCGGTCGCCTCGATGCCCGAGTCGGCCACTGCCTGCAGGCCGGCTATCATGCCGAATTGCACAAAATCATCCATTTTGCGGGCGTCTTTGGCGGAGAGGTACTCGCTCACGTCCAAATCTTTTACCGAGCAACTGAATTGCGTTCCGTAGTCTGTGGCGTCGAATTGATGAATCGGGGCGGCGCCCGACTGCCCTTTGAGAATGCTCTCCCAGCTCTTTTCGACGGTATTGCCCACGGGCGAAACCATGCCCAGTCCAGTCACAACAACTCTGCGTTTGCTCACAGTAGCGCCTCGCGATGATTCAAACCCGCCTGGATGGCGGTGTCGGCTTGAAGCGGTTGCTTCAGGCCCAAAAATAAAAAGCCCGACGCAATGTGCGCCGAGCCCAGTACAGGCCATGCGAGCGAGGAGCCTGTAGGCTCACTCCGACTCACCGCCCTATTCACCGTCTAATCAACTCTCTTGATGCTTGTTGATGTAGTTGACAGCCTCTTGAACCGTGGTGATCTTCTCCGCTTCTTCATCGGGAATCTCACACTCGAATTCTTCTTCCAGGGCCATGACCAACTCGACAGTGTCGAGTGAGTCTGCGCCCAGGTCGTCTACAAAAGACGCGCCGATGACGACTTCTTCTTCTTTGACGCCAAGCTGCTCGACGACGATCTTTCTAACGCGCTCTTCGACGCTACTCATGTCTATGTGAACTCCAGTAATAAGTCTTAATCGATCGACTGATGCCGATCGAGCGGTATTGTAGGTAATTTGTGTGAACGGCGCCAATTTTTACAGCGCTGTTTTGATCCATAAAGCCAAAATGCTCCACATCAAGCAAGCCAATCTCACGCTCTACTCGACGGCCTGTGCAAGCAAACTCGACGCAAAAAGCCCTAAAACGGGCTGCACCAAGGCACTTCAAAATGACATTTTAACGCTCTTTATAGTCGAAATCCGAGACTTTGCCACCAATTAGCACAAGGCGGCAAAGCAGCGGACAACAACTAGGCCATGTGCATGCCGCCGTTGACGTGCAGGGTATGACCCGTAATATACGCCGCCTGCTCGGACGCCAAATAAACCGCCGCGTGCGCTATTTCAGCCGGATCACCGAGGCGCCCCAGCGGGATAGAGCTCAACAAGCCCTCTTTTACTGTATCACTGAGCACATCGGTCATGTCGGATTGAATAAAACCGGGCGCGATGCTGTTAACCGTAATGTTGCGGGAGCCAAATTCTCGCGCCATGGATTTGCTGAAGCCCTCGAGCCCCGCTTTGGCCGCGGCGTAATTGGCCTGCCCTGGATTACCGGTGGAGCCGACCACCGAAGAAATATTGATGATGCGGCCGCGGCGCGCCTTGACCATGCCCTTGATACAGGCCTTGGTGACACGAAACACAGCCGACAGATTGGTGTCGATGATGCTGTCCCACTCGTCGTCCTTCATGCGCAGCATCAGGTTGTCACGGGTGATGCCGGCGTTATTAACCAGCACCGAGATCGCGCCGTACTCCGCGGCGATCGCCTTGGTCACCGCGATGACGCCCTCGGCATCGGTCACGTTCAGGCACATGCCCTTGCCGGCAGCGCCTGCCTCGCTCAGCGCCGCTGAAATCTTCTCAGCGCCGGCGTCGGAGGTCGCCGTCCCCACCACGGTGGCGCCCTGGGCGGCCATCGCCATCGCGATCGCACGGCCTATGCCGCGGCTCGCGCCCGTTACTAGTACCACTTCACCTGCGAGTGATGCGCTCATTTGGCCTCCTGGGCGGCTGTCATTTCCAATGCTTTTTCGAGAGATGCGGGGTCTTGCACACAGATCAGAGCCAGTGACTTGTCGACACGCTTGGCCAAGCCGGTGAGCACCTTGCCAGGGCCAAACTCAACTTGAGTATCGACGCCCTGGGAGACCAGATACTGCACACTGTTAGTCCAGCGCACGGGGTTGGCGACGTGCGCCTTAAGCGACAGTAACTGTGACTCCAGACCGTCTATAACCGCCGCTTCCGCGTTCTGCACCACCGGGATAACACCGGCCGTGGCAGCCGTGGCAGCGATCTGCTGCGCCAGTGGCTCGACCACCGCACTCATCAAGGATGAATGGTTGGGCACGCTCACCGGCAACATCATCGCCTTACGAGCACCCGCTTCTTTGGCGGCCACACAGGCTTTTTCCAGCGCGTCGAGATGCCCTGAGATCACTACTTGCCCGGGTGCGTTAAAATTCACCGCTTCCACGATGCGCTCGCCCGTCATCTGCGCACAGAGCGCGATCAGGTCGTCATCCGCCATGCCCAGCACGGCGGCCATGCCGCCCTCGCCTTCGGGTACGGCTTTGCTCATGAGCTCACCGCGTTTTGCCACCAGACGCATGGCGTCGCTGAACTGGAACACACCCGCCGCCACGTGCGCGCTGTATTCGCCCAAGCTGTGGCCGGCGGCAAATGCCGGCTGCGCGCCGCCGGCCGACAACCAGACACGCCAGCAGGCGACGCCCGCTGCGAACATCAGTGGCTGGGTGAATTGGGTTTGCTTGATCTGCTCTTCCGGCCCGTCTTGAGCAAGTGCCCAGAGATCGTAGCCCAGCACGTCACTGGCCTCCGCAAAGCTATCTCGCACCTCGACCCAAGCGCTCGATAAATCAGCCAACATACCGACCGATTGAGAGCCCTGCCCTGGGAAAACCGCGGCAAAAGTCATCGTCTATCCTCTAAATTTTTCACTCAAAATAACAGCTGGCGCAGCGATCAATCGCGCGCCAGCACATCCTGCATGCTGTAGAGCCCAGGCTCGCGCCTCGCTACCCACTGCGCGGCACGCACAGCGCCGGCGGCAAAGTTCATGCGGCTGCTGGCTTTGTGGCTAATCTCCACCCGCTCACCCGTGCTGATAAACATCACCGTGTGCTCACCCACGATGTCGCCACCGCGTATGGTTTGAAAGCCAATGGTCTGGCCATCGCGCGCGCCCGTGTCGCCCTCGCGCGCATAGACAGCGCAATCCGCCAGATCACGACCCAGCGCATCAGCGACCGATTCACCCATGGCCAGAGCGGTACCCGAAGGGGCGTCGACCTTGTGGCGGTGATGCGCCTCGATGATTTCCACGTCGTAGTCGTCACCCAGTGCAGCCGCCGCGTCGTGCAAGAGCTTCAGGCAGACATTCACGCCCACACTGAAATTGGCCGCCATCACGATGGGAATGCGCTTCGCTGCTGCATCTATCTGCGCCTTTTGCTCAGCATCAAAACCCGTGGTACCGATCACTGCTGCACAGCCTGTATTGACGCAGGCTTCCAAGGTGGCCAGTGAGACCAGCGGCCGGGTGAAATCAATGGCAACCTCAGCGGCGGACACCGCATCGCCGACCGAGCCCGTGATCGACACGCCATTGGCGGCAATGCCCGCCACCACGCCAATGTCCTGCCCCAACAAACTGCTTTCCGGGTACTCTGTCCCCGCCACGAGTGTCGCGTTATCGGCTTCCGCGCACGCCTGTGTCAATGTGCGGCCCATCTTGCCACCCACACCCACTACCAAGACTTTGATCACTGCCTACTCTTCCTTATCAATGGCACTCGGCCCGCGCAGCGAATGCACCCGCTGGCCAAACCGCGCAGGATAACACAAGCGATCAAGCCGCTCCCAAGACCTCAGTCAGCCAGGTCTCGACCACCAGCGCCTGCTCCTCATACTGCCAGGGCGCATTCAACACAGCCATGCCGCTGCCCAACATACCAGTGCGCTCACTGCGCGATGGCTGCTCAAGGGGCAATTCGCTGATGTGTACCGGGTGCGGCGAATTCGCCTGCAGCTCCGCTACCAGGTCCTGGTGCCGCGCGGCCGCCAACAGCGGGTACCAGATGGCGATCGTCGCTTCCGGCCAACGCGCGGCGACATCACAGGCGAGCTGTGCCATGCCTTTGTAATCACCCTTCTCTTCATAAGAGGGATCCAGAATGACAATGCCGCGGCGAATCTCCGGCGGCGTCAGCGCGGCGGAGGCCTCGCGGCCGTCCCGCTCGTGCACACTGATGCCGGGCGCTCTACCCGCCCACTTGGCCAGCGCTTTGAATTCTTCAGGGTGTTTTTCAATCATCACGATGCGGTCTTGCTCACGCGCACTGCAACGCGCCAGAGCCGGGGAGCCAGGGTAAAATTTCAATTCGCCCATGGGGTTCATCGCCGAAATAGCCTTGCGCCATAAGGTCAGTTCTTCAGGCCATTTATCGATAGCCCACAACTTCACCACCCCGTGCTCGTGCTCTTGCAACTGCAGCGCTTGCTCGCTGGCGAAGGAATAAACACCGCGCCCAGCAAAACTGTCCAAGCTGTAAAACGGCTTTTCCTTCTCCAAAAAATGGGTGTAAATTAACGATAAAAGGGCGTGCTTATGGCAGTCAGCAATGTTTCCCGCATGGTAACTGTGGAGGTAGCTCAGCATTTCGTAGTATGTCCTTAACTCTCTGGTCTAGATCGATCACATTGAAGCAAAAGTCTGCTCAACTATTGAGAACGACAGTCTATAACTATAGTAACGCCCCACAGGAGGTTGGGCACACAACAGTTTAACAAGGGCGAGAGGGTAAGTGGCGCCAATGTTGCTATCTCCCTGTCGTCGCTGGCTCTCCTTAGTACGCGTTCAGTGAACATCATCAACCGCAGTGCGCCATGCCTGCATAAGATTAATTCAAGTGGAATTTAATTTATGAACTACAAACATTCACTCGCTGCGCTGGTTGTTGCTAGCGCCGTATCTGGCCAAGCGTTGGCGTACACCGCCGGAGAGGTCACCGCAATTGAAGCGCTAGCCCCCGATCTTACTTGGACTCTGGCGAACTGGGCCACAGCCCTAGACGGAACAACTGCACTTGGCGGCACAGCTTGGAACGCCACCACTAATCCTGACCCATGTGACTGGGCCGGCGTCGCGTGTACTGGCACTGACATTACGCACATTGAAGTCCCTAACGCCGCAATGACCGAGTCAATAGCGGACGTTCTTGCTGCGCTGGATCCTGCAAAAACCACACTTGTTTCTTTAAACCTGTCGAACACTGTTGGACCCAACAACACCTTCGCCACTGGAAGCATGGCCGCCCTCTCCGGCTTTACCACATTGACTCACTTAGCGCTCAATGCAACGGGTGTGACAGGCGAAGTGCCAGATCTCGCTGGTGCCGCCGGCATTGAATTTGTCAACATTGAAGAAAACGCAGGCGTCACTGGCTTCGCTGGCGCTCTCGGCGGGGCTAGTTTGAAAGAGTTGTTCATCAAGAACACCGCCACGGTCATGATTGCCGGCGATCTGACCAGTACGCTGGCTGCTTCTGCAAACTCTTTGGTGATTCTTGATATCCAGAACTCCGGCATAATGGGTGAAATCCCCAGCTACGCAGCCAACACTGCCCTGACCCGCTTCCAGGCTAACGGCACGGGCCTTTACGGCGCTTTCATAGTGGAAAGCAGCGTAGACACCACCACCACTCCAGCTAACTGGCAGGTCAACGGCACCGGTGTTGTGCCTGACGCTGCGACCGCGACAAAGCTTGGCGCTGCATACGATAGTGCAACGACGTTGAACGCTCCTTCAGCAGTCACAGCCATTCAGAACACAGCTCAGGACGGCCTAGACCTCACTTGGACTGCAGCTGCTACCGGCGCCACTGCGACCGCTTACAACGTTGCCTACAAGCTCTCAAGTGCCACAGCGTGGATCGAGTCATCAGAAGCAGGCTTCGTCAAGGCAGTCTCCGGTTTGAGCGCAGGCAGCTACGACGTACGTGTCTCCTCTTCCGACGGTGCAGCGGCGCGAAGCAGCTACACTACGGCCAGTGCAACCATTGATGAGCCGACTACTCCTGGGCCCACCACCAAAGAATGCCCAGACGGAACAACTATCCCAGTCGCGGATACCTGCCCTGAAACACCCGCCAAGAAAAGCAGTGGCGGCGGCGGTGCTGCACTGTACTTGGCACTCTTGCCTTTGATGGGCCTGCTGCGTCGCAAGCGCGCATAAGCCCTTGACTGGTTGAGGCTCTTATCGAGCCTCTTCTGGACACAAAAACGGCCGGGATTTCCCGGCCGTTTTTTTGCCTGCGATAAAACAGCTCTAGTTATCCAATCAAAACGGCGCGGAAATACGGCCAAAAACAACCATCTGCAGCAGGGTTTCTAGCTCTCGCCCAGAAACGCCAGCAGTGCCTGCTCATCCCACACGCTGACACCGAGCTTCTCGGCCTTGGCCAACTTAGAGCCGGCGGCCTCCCCAGCCACCAGCACATCAGTCTTTGCCGATACGCTACTCGTGACTTTCGCACCTTCGGCTTGCAGTCGCACTTTTGCCTCGTCACGGGTCATGGCGGATAAACTGCCTGTCAAGACAAACACCTGACCGCTCAAACGCTGCGCCGCCTCAGCCGCTTGAGGCGCGCCCTCCGCGGCAACTGCCGCTCCCATGCCCAGATCGATAAAACGCTGCACCACTTCGCGGTGACGCTCGGCAGTGAAAAACTGCACCACGTTCTCGGCCAGCACCTCGCCAATGCCCTCCACGGGCGTGGCGCCCTTGGCGCAGATGTCATCGGCGACCATTTGCCGCAGCGGGCCAACGCCGCCGCTCCATTGCAACAAGGCAGCTGCAGCATGGTGGCTGATGCGCAGTTTGGCATCCGCCAATTGCGCGGCAAAGTTCGAATCGTCCAGCTGCGAACGCGCCGCGAGAAACTCCACCACCCGCTGTGCGCCCACAGCCCCTATGCCCGCAACCCCCGGCCGGCGGAACAACTGCTCCCGCCGCACATCGAGCAAGGCAGCGAAACTGCCGAAATGCGCGGCCAGCGCCTGCGCGTTGACCTCACCCACACCGGGTATACCGAGGCCGAACACCAGCTTGGCAAGCGGTGCTGCCTTGCTCACCTCGATGGCCGCCAAGAGGTTATTGGCGGACTTCTCGGCCACCAGATCGAGGCTCATCAATTGCTCGTGGTCCAGCGTGTATAGGTCCGCGGGGCTGAGCACCAGCTCGCGCGCGACCAGCTGCTCCACCAATTGCTCACCCAGACCGTCGATGTCCATGGCGCGCCGCGAGGCAAAATGCGCCAGCGCCTGCTTGCGCTGCGCGGCGCAGACAAAGCCGCCCGAACAGCGGATCACCACCTCGCCTGGCAGCTGCACCAAGGCGGAATCGCAGACTGGGCAAGTGCTCGGCATCTCAATTTTTTGCGCATCATCGGGGCGCAACTCCAACAGCGGCCCCACCACCTCGGGGATCACATCCCCCGCACGCCGCACCCACACTGTGTCGCCGGCGCGCACGTCTTTGCGCTGAACTTCCTGCATGTTGTGCAGCGTGGCGTTCGAGACCGTCACACCGCCGACGAACACCGGCTGCAACTTGGCCACGGGCGTTATCGCGCCGGTACGACCAACCTGAAAATCGACCGACAACAACAGTGTTGATTTTTCTTCGGCGGGAAACTTATAGGCAGTGGCCCAGCGCGGTGCGCGCGCCACCTTGCCAAGCACTTCTTGCGCGGCGACATCATCTACTTTGAAGACAACGCCGTCGATTTCGAACGGCAGATCGGCACGCAGGCGCACCAATGATTCATAAAATGCCTGGCACGCAGACACACCCTGCAAGCGAGACCATTGATCGCTGACCGGAAGCCCCCAGTCGCGCATCTGCTCCAGGCGGCCGCTGTGGCTGCCCGCCAGCAGGCTGTCGTCCGAGCTACCGCCCACCGCGTAGAGAAACAGATCCAGCGGTCGGCTGGCGGTGATGCGCGAATCGAGCAGGCGCACGCTGCCAGCGGCCGCGTTGCGCGGATTCACAAAGACCTTCTCGCCCTTGGCTTCCGCGACTTGATTGAAAGCCTTAAAGGCCGCGCTGGGCATGAAAATCTCGCCGCGCACCTCCAGCTCCGCGGGCCAATCGCCGCCCACAAGGCGCAGTGGTAATGATCCTATTGTGCGGACATTTGCCGTTATGTCTTCGCCGCGCTCGCCGTCACCGCGGGTAGCGGCCTGCAGCAACAAGCCATCTTGATAGATGATCGACACCGCCAGACCGTCCAGTTTGGGCTCGCCCACGTAGTGGATCTGAGCCGCAGCCGCCTCAGACCGCTCGCGCACGCGTCGATCGAAGTCGGCCAGCTCGGCCTCATCGAAGACATTGGACAAGGACAACATGGGCCGCGTGTGTTTTACCGAGCGAAACCCGTCCAGCGGCTCCGCCCCCACACGCAAGGTCGGGGAATCGGGGCTTTGCAGCTCAGGGTGAGCTTGCTCCAGGGTCTGCAGCTCGCGAAAAAGGACATCGTAATCGCTGTCGCTGATTTCGGGCGCATCTAGCTGGTGGTATTGGCGATTGTGGTGATTGAGCTGCCTTTGAAGCTCAGCAGCACGAGCGGCCGCTGGCGGTGATGCTTTGTCCACGCAGTGATCAACTCACGTGATCGTGCGTGCCATAGCGCGCATTGGCGCTGCGGATCAGCCGCGCACGGGTGTCTTCCAGCGCGTTGCGCGTCAGCGGCGCGTGGTGCTCATCGCGCAGCTCCCCGTCCAGCGCCTGCGCCAGCTCATGTGCCTCGGACAGCATCATGTCGAAGGCCACGTCGTCACGCAGCGGCCCGGGCAACTGCAGAAAAAACGAAATACCCGGTGTGGTGGATGCGTCCATGTTGTCGATATCAAAATATCCGGGCTCGACCATGTTGACCACACTGAACAGGGTTTGCTGGTTAAAACGGGAATGAAAAATACGCATCTCGCCGTGCTCGAACCCCCTGCCCAAAAACTGCCCTTTCAGCGCAGCGCCGGACAGCACGCGCCCGGGTTTGGCCATGACGTTCAAGCAAGTCAGCTCACGGTCGTTGGCGTAACTCATGGGCGACAACATATCGGCCTCATCTTCGTCGAAAAGGTCCTGATCGAGGTTGGCCACCATCTCTTCGCGTACTTCCTCGACGTATTGCTCACCGACGGCGACTTCCACGCCGGGCGACAAATCGTCAAAGATCGGGTCCAGCTCTGCCGGCAATCGCGCCGACTGGCTGCGTGCATTTTCAGGCAGGCGCGTGTGCAGGGCGCGCTCCATCAAACGCGAATCCAAGGACATATTGCTCAGCGTCGCACGTGGATCCACCAGATCCAAGTCATCCGCTTCGTCCACGGCTTCTGGCGACACTTCTCGTCCCCCGAAAAAATACCGCCCGTAGCTCACGACTAATACAACAAGCCCACCGCCAATCAGTGCCCAGCTCAATATCTCGATCATTTGTCTGCCACTCTTGTAATCACTCGCAACCTCATGCCGAAACCATTTCCGTCGCCTCTGCCACATCGACCGAGACCAAGCGCGACACGCCAGGCTCGTTCATGGTGACACCTGACAACTGCTCCGCCAACTCCATGGTCTGTTTATTATGGGTGATGAAGATGAACTGTACCCTTTTCGACATTTCCCTGACAAGTTCACAGAAGCGCCCCACGTTCGCGTCATCCAGGGGCGCGTCAACCTCGTCCAGCATGCAAAAGGGTGCGGGGTTGAGATCAAAGAACGCAAAAACCAGCGCCACAGCGGTCAACGCCTTCTCCCCGCCCGAGAGCAAATGAATACTGGTGACACGCTTGCCCGGCGGCTGCGCACGCACTGACACCCCTGCGTTTAGCAGGTCGCTGTCGGTCAGCTCCAGCTCCGCCTGCCCGCCACCGAACAAGCGCGGGAAGTACTCTTTAAGCTTTTCGTTGACCTGGTCATAGGTCTCCTTGAAACGCGCCCGCGTCTCACGGTCGATCTTGGCGATTGCCGCTTCCAGGGTTTCCAGCGCCTCGGTTACATCTTCGTGCTGCTTGCGCAGGTATTCGTCGCGCTTGCCCGCCTCTTCGTATTCGTCGATGGCCGCCAAGTTGATCGCGCCCAATCGCTGGATACGCGTCTGCACATCCTGTAAGCGTGTCGACCACTCGCGCAGCGAGGCGTTATCGGGCACTTCAACCAACACAGTCTCGGCCTTGGCCTCCATCTCGGTCAGCTGCTCTTCAACCGTCTGCACCCGGACCTGCAACTCGTGGCTGGCTAGGCGCTGCTGATTTAAGCGCTCGCGCACCTCCAGCGAATCCCGCTCAGCCTGCGTGCGCGCCTGCTCTTGCTCGCGCACCGCTAATTCGATGGTTTCAGTCTTGCTGCGTGCCTTGGCCAATCGCTCTTCCGACATGGCCCGCTCTTCGAGCAGTTCGGCCAGACGCGCGCCCACTTCATCGTCCGGGTCCGCACCGTCTTCGAGTTGCAGCAACAGCTGCTCGCGGCGATCGCTCAGGTGGCCCAACTGGCCCTGCATGCGGCTCAGGTTCTGCTCAGTGGCCGTGCGCTGGCTGCGCAAACTCTCCACCCGAATGGCCGCTGACTGGCTGTCGTCTGAGCTCTGCCGCGCATGATCGCGCGCGGCCTGCAAGCGCAGTGTCAGCTCCGCGTTGCGCGCATCGAGCAAGGCGCCCTCTTCGCCCAAGCCCGCCTGCTGCTCGCCCGCCAACAGTGCCGCCTCGCGCGCTTCTTCGCGCTGCAAGGTGTCGTTTTCCAATTGTTCGGTGATCTCAAACAGCTCGTCGTCGAGCCGCTTGATGCGCGATTCGCCCTGCTCGATGCGCTGCTGCAGCCCACGCACCTGGCCCGCCAGATCGCTGCTTTCCGCGAGCGCATCGTTCTGCGCCTGCTGGTTGCTGTCGCGCTCGCTCTCGGTCTGTGCGAGCTGCTCGGCGAGTTGATCGCGCTGCGCCAACAACTCCGCCTCTTGGGCGGTGAGCGTCTCCAGCCGCAGGCCGAGATCGTTGATCTCCTGCTCGCGCGCCAGCACGCCGTCGCTGCCGTCCACGCCGCGCGCCACACGCACCCAACCACGCCCCACGCGCTCGCCGGCACGGGTGACAAAACTCTCGCCGTCCGCCAGCTGTGCGCGCTGCGCCAGTGCTTGATCCAATGTCTCTGCGCTGCGGATGCCGTGCAGCATGGCCAGCACACTCGCGGGTGCCTGCACCTTGGCCGCCAACAGGGGCTCGCGGACGTTCCGCTCTGCCGCAGATTGAGCGGCGGCATCCCAGAGGTTGACCGCGCCCTCTTCCAGCGCCGCTAAAGAGGTGGCCGAGTGCTGCAAATTATCCACGCTGACGGCGTCAAACATATCGCCCAGCACCGCTTCAACCGCGCGCTCCCAGCCGCTGTCCACCTGGATCGCCTCGGCCAGTCGCGGCCGCTCGCTGAGCCCGTGTTCCTGCAACCACTTGCCGCCCGCAGCCGCGTTGTCGCGCAATGCAGCTTGTTGCAAGGCCTCCAGCGACGACAGCCGCCCGCGGCTCAGCTGCAGCTGCTCGCGTGTCTCGCTCAAATCTTCCGCGCAGCGCTGGCCCTGATCGCGGCTCTCGCCAACGCGGTGTTTCGCCACTTCCAGCAGCTGCTGGCGCTCCGCCACCTGCTCCGCGCACATCTCTTCACTCGCGGCGAGCTCTTCGTGCTCCACGCTGAGCGATTGCAGATCAAATTGTGATCGTTCTTCGGTGAGCCGCTGAGCGCGCGCCTGCAACTGCTGCACACTGCGCTCGGCGTGTTGCTCGCGGGTCTGCTCAAGCTGCAACTGGCGGTTGATTTCGGCGCGACGGCGGTTGAACTCATCGCTCTCGTCACGGTAGGCGGTGATCGCCTGCTCGGCGCTCGCCAGCGCCATGGCATTGGCCTGCTGCCCAGCTTGCACCTCTCCCAGGGAGGGCTCCTGCATCGCCAGCTGCTCGGCTATATCTTCGAGCTTGGCCTTGTCTTGCGACACGTGCTCCTGCGCCTCAAGCCAGGCCTGCTCGGCCTGGGCGTACTCGCGTTCACTCTGCTCGCGCATCTGACGCTGGTGCTTGATAGACTGCTCGACCCGCGACACCTCGGCCCCCAGCTGATAAAAACTCGCCTGTCGCTGGTTAAACGTTTCCTGGCTGTCAGTGAGGCTCTCGCGCTCGCGCTCGATGGCGGCTTCGGCCTCGCGCTGACGAGAGAGCGCCTCTTCCAGTGCGGTCTCTATCTCCGCACACTTGAGCTGGCGCTGATCAAATTCATTTTTGTGTTCGCGCCAGCGCAGGGCCAACACCTCGGCGGAGAGCGTGCGCTCTTCTGCCTTGTATTCTTTGAATCGCTCGGCGGTGCGCGCCTGGCGCTTTAAGTGGCCCAGCTGCTTCTCCACCTCTTCGCGCAGGTCGTTGAGCCGGTCCAAGTTCTCGCGGGTGTGGCGAATCCGTGTCTCGGTTTCGCGCCGCCGCTCCTTGTACTTGGAGATGCCGGCCGCTTCTTCGAGGAAGACCCGCAGGTCTTCGGGCTTGGCCTCGATCAGCCGCGACACCATACCCTGCTGGATGATCGCGTAGCTGCGTGGCCCCAGGCCCGTGCCGAGGAAGATGTCTTGGATATCGCGGCGCCGGCAGCGTGTGCCGTTGAGGAAATACTGGGATTGACCGTCTCGGGTGACTTGTCGTTTGACAGACAATTCGGCGTACTGCGCGTACTGCCCGCCCAGGCGCCCTTCGGCGTTGTCGAAGACCATCTCCACGTGGGCCTGACCCACGGGCTTGCGCCCGGCGGAGCCGGTGAAGATGACGTCTTCCATGCTGGCGCCGCGCAGGTACTTGGCAGAGCTCTCGCCCATCACCCAGCGCACGGCGTCGATGGTATTGGACTTGCCACAGCCGTTCGGCCCAACAATGCCGACGAGATTACTGGGAAACTTGACCACGGTAGGGTCAACAAATGACTTAAAGCCAGCCATTTTGATACGACTGAGACGCATGTGTAGGTCGCGATTCCCGGTAGTGTAGTGGATCAAAAACTCAACCGCCGCAGGGTCACCGCAGCAGCTATCTGAGCAAGTCTACCTGATCTCAGATTTCAGAGACAGCCGCAGTGCCTCGGCAGCCGCAAATTCGCACACTGCCCCCACAGACCGGCGCCAAAAAGCGCGCAGGGACTGAGGTTTGGGCGAGCACGGATAAGCCCACCGATTCACCCATGGTAGGTTCGAACTCATTCGGACAAAATGTCCGAATATCACACCTAAGCCACAGTTGACCACCGACTCTAATGGCTCATTGCGCAGCCCGCTCTGCCCTAGTCCAGATCAGCGCTGTCGATCACCGCCAAGGCACCGCGGCGCTGAATCACCACGGCGGCGAGCGCACTGCCCGCCTGCACCGACTGCTGCATAGTGCGCCCCTCGGCCTGCCGCACCAGAAATGCCCCGTTAAAGCTGTCACCAGCCGCGGTTGAATCAACAACCTTTGAGACAATTTTCGGCGTCACTTCCTCCCGCTCACCCTTGTGATAAGCCAAGATTGGTGCCGCGCCGTTTTTCACCACCACTTCCGTACAGCCCAAGCCCAGATAGCGCTGCAAGGTGTGCTCGGGCGAAGCATCACCGAAGTGCTCAGCTTCGTCATCATAAGATGCCAACACCGTATCAGAGAGCGCGGCAAACGTGCTGATCGCACTCAGCATCTGCTCTTTGTTATCCCAAAGCCGCGGCCGGATGTTCGGGTCAAAGACGATCTTCGCGCCCTTGGCCGCCGCTGCTTTGAGCACCTCAGCCAAGTTCGCTCGGCCACTGTCGCCCAGAATAGCGATGCTGATGCCCGACAGACAAAGCACATCTGCACCTTGCACGGCAGCCTCAAGTGCAGCACTGTCATCGGCCATGCGCCGCGCCGCGCTGGCATCGCGCCAATAGGAGAAGCTGCGCTCGCCGTCTTGCAGGGAGATCATGTACAAGCCTACCCCTGACTGGGGCAGCCGCTGCACGTGGTCTACACCCACACCCGCCGCCGCCATAAAGCGCAACATCTGCCTCGAGTCGCTGTCGTCCCCCACCGCGGAGACAAAATCGACAGACCATTCTGCGGGGCACAGCTGCCGCGAGTACCACGCCATGTTGAAGGCATCGCCCGCGTAGGATTTAGAAAACTTATCACCGTCGGGCGCCATCTCGACCATGCACTCACCTAAAAACACCAATCTTTTCATTGTTTAATCGTCCGAGAACCAGCTGTGATTTTCATCCCGCAGCCGGTCAATTATTGCTTCAATTTTGGTTAAATGCGCACGCATCGCGTCGACAGCGCCCTGCACATCGCGGCGCACCAGCCGGTCCAATATCACACGGTGGTCATCGAGCGCGCCTTGCGACCCAGAGGCCAGCGACAAGAAGCGCACGCGGTCGGTGTGCGCTTTGTTCTCCTTGACTTGTTCCCAGGCAAAGCCCAGCCCCGCACGCTTGCAGATCATGTGATGAAAGCCATCATCCAATAGATGAAAACGCCGGCTGTCTCCCCGGTCCACCGCCTCTTGCTGCTTATCCAGGTTTCCAGCGAGGTCCGCCAGGTCATCATCGTTCAGTGCCTCCACCGCGCGGCGGACAATTTCCATCTCGATGGCGGTGCGGATAAATCGCGCCCGGTGGATGTCTTCCACCCGGATTTGTGTCACCCGCGTTGCCTTCTGCGGCTGGATCAACAAGAAGCCCAACTTGGATAATCTGAAGAACGCGTCTCGAACCGGCTGACGCGAAATTTCTAACTGCTTCGCAACCTCCACTTCGGATAGCTTAGTACCCGGCGGCAGTTCCAATGACAGAACTTGTTTGTACAGCACATCAAACACCTGGTCAGACATAGAAGTGCGAGCACCGTGGTCTATCTCGCCCCTAAATTTGCTCTCTGCCAAAACCTCTCCTTCTACCCGCTGAGCTGAGCCAAAAACAAAAGATTGTGATGATACGCCATTGACAACCAATGCCGCCGAGGATAACAATAAACGCAACTGGTATGCTAGTACGCCAGACTGAATCATCGATGAACCACGTGGACTGTATTTGATGCCGATTCTTGATCCTGACCGTTTATTCCCCCTCGATACAAAGACCCGGGTGCTCGCCAGAGAGCTGCACGAGTCGATCAAAGACCTGCCCATCATCAGCCCCCACGGCCACACTAACCCGCAGTGGTTTGCCGAGAACAAAGCATTCCCGGACCCGGCGCAATTGTTCGTCACCCCCGATCACTACGTGTTCCGCATGCTCTTCTCACAGGGTGTCTCGCTGGCCGACCTCGGTGTGCCGCGTGTTGACGGCGGCCCGGTTGAGACCGATGGGCGCAAAATCTGGAAGCTTTTCGCCGAGAATTTCTACCTGCTGCGCGGCACCCCGTCGCGGCTCTGGCTGGACCACGCCTTTGCGGAAGTGTTCGGCATCGAGCGCGACTTCTCGCCAGAGACGGCGGACTACTTTTACGACCACATCGACGACTGCCTGAAGCAGCCCGAATTTCTGCCGCGCGCGCTGTTCAAGCGTTTCAACATCGAATTGATCGCCACCACCGAAAGCCCACTTGACGATTTGCGCTGGCACAGCGCCATTCAGGATTCAGGCTGGGACGGCCGCGTGATCACCGCCTACAGGCCCGATCCTGTTATCGACCCAGAGCACCTAGGCTTTGTTGAAAACGTGGAACGCCTGGGCAAAATCACCGGTGAAGACACCCAGAGCTGGACTGGCTACCTCGCCGCACACCGCAACCGCCGCCAATTTTTCATCGAGCACGGCGCCACGTCCACTGATCATGGTCACCCTTCTGCACGCACAGAAAATTTAAGTCCTGAAGAAAGTGAAGGCCTGTATCAACGGGTACGAAGCGGTGCCGCCGACGCGCGCGACGCCGAAACCTTCAGAGGGCAAATGCTGACCGAAATGGCGCGCATGAGCCTCGACGACGGGCTTGTCATGCAGATTCACCCCGGCTCAAAACGCAACCACAGTGCGGCCGTGTTTGGCCAGTTCGGCGCTGACAAGGGCTTCGATATCCCCACCGCAACGAACTACGTGCACGACCTCAAACCGCTGCTCGATGCTTTCGGTACGGACCCGCGGCTCAACATCATCTTGTTCACCCTGGATGAGACCAGCCAGTCCCGAGAGCTCGCCCCTCTGGCCGGTGTCTACCCCTCACTCAAGCTCGGGCCACCCTGGTGGTTCTTCGACAGCACCGAGGGCATGCGCCGCTTTCGCCTGAACACCACCGAGACAGCTGGTTTTTACAACACGGTTGGCTTCAACGATGACACCCGAGCGTTTTGCTCCATCCCAGCACGCCACGATGTCGCGCGCCGCGTGGACAGTGGATATTTAGCCGAGCTGGTCAACTCAGGCCGGCTTTCAAAGAACGAGGCATTCGAGGTCATACAGGACCTCAGCTACGGGCTTGTAAAAAAAGCCTACAAACTTTAGACCCGCTATACCTTAAAAAAATATAACTAGATATACACCCATAGAGGAAATGCAAAAGATGAAAAAGACAAAAACCCTACTTGGCACAATGCTGCTCGGCGCCACCTTATTGCAAACGGCAATGGCGTGTGACGTCACCTTGCGCTCATCAGACACTCACCCCAATGGCTACCCCACGGTTGAAGCCGTCAAGCACATGGGCGAGACTCTCAAGGCCTCAACCGACGGTCGTTTGTGCATTGAAGTGTTTGCTTCAGCGCAGCTTGGCCAAGAGAAGGACACCATTGAGCAAGCACAGTTTGGTGTGATCGACCTGAACCGCGTGAGCCTCGGCCCCTTCAACAACATCATTGAAGAGACTCAAATCCCTTCACTGCCCTACATCTTCCGTTCAGTTGAGCACATGCACAATGTGATGGACGGAGAGATTGGTCAGGAAATCTTAGCGGCTTTCGAAGCACACGATCTGGTTGGCTTGGCTTTCTATGACGGCGGCTCACGCAGTTTTTACAACTCCGTGAAACCCATCAACTCCATGGCCGACCTGAAGGGCCTGAAGTTCCGCGTCATGCAGTCTGATATGTTCGTGGACATGGTGAGTGCACTGGGTGCAAACGCAACGCCTATGCCTTACGGTGAAGTCTACTCCTCCATTCAAACCGGCGTCATCGACGGAGCCGAGAACAACTGGCCTTCCTACGATACCTCGGGTCATTTTGAAGTAGCAAAATACTACACTCTCGATCAGCACTTGATCGTGCCCGAGGTGCTGGTGATGTCCAAAAAATCTTGGGACAAGCTCAGCGCCGACGATCAAGCCAAAGTGCGTGAAGCAGCGGTTGCTTCTGTGAGCGTGATGCGTGATCTGTGGTTGGCACAAGAGAAAGTCTCTGAAGACAAGATCCGCGCCGCGGGCGTAGAGATCAACAACGACATCGACAAAGCACCTTTCATCGCTGCGATGAAGCCTGTCTACGAGAAATACGTGACATCTCCTGTACTGAAGGACCTGGTTGCTCGTATTCAAGCGACCAAGTAAAACAGCGGATTTTGTAGCGTCTGGCCAGCCCTCTCTGGGCTGGCCATTTTATTTCTATCACAGGAAATCAAGGCATGGAAAAAGTAGCCATCATACTGGGCGCTGTGGCGCGGGCAGCGCTGTGGATAGCGGGTGCAGGCCTTGTACTCATGACCGCCATTATCGCCGCGCAAGTGGTCTTTCGCTACGGTCTCAATTCCAGCTTGGTCTGGAGCGAACCCGCCGCCGTCATGATCATGGGCTGGTTTATATTTCTGGGTGCCGCTGTAGGCATTCGCGAAGGCTACCACTTGTCTTTTGATGTACTGCTGTATGTCTTGCCGCACAAGCTCAAGCTCTGGTTGTTTTCACTGTCAGACCTCGCCGTGGGCCTCTTTGGCGTGGTGATGATTTTCTACGGTTGGCAGCTCGCCGCCAACAGCGCCGGCAACAAGCTCCCCTCCCTGGGAATTTCAGGCGCATTCGATTTTATTCCGGTCGTGGCCGGCGGTTTTCTAATAGCAATCTTCTCCGCAGAGCGTATCGCACGACGCGCCGCGGGGCTGGGCACGGCTCGATTTGGCGACGACACCGCCGAAGCTGATGAGACACAAAAGGGGTAATTCATGGAGCTTTGGGTTTTATTTGGTACGTTCATCTTTCTGCTGCTGATCGGTACGCCGGTCGCTTTTTGCCTCGGCATTTCCAGCTTCGCCACCGTCATGTACCTGGGCCTGCCGCCCGTGATCGTGGTGCAACGGCTCAACTCCGGCGTGTCGGTGTTCGCGCTGATGGCCATCCCCTTCTTTATCTTCGCCGGTGATCTGATGGTGCGCGGCGATATTGCTCGACGCTTGGTTGGATTGGCCGGCGGGCTCGTGGGTCACCTGCGCGGTGGTCTGGGGCAAGTGAACGTGCTTGCCAGTGTGATGTTCGGTGGTGTCTCAGGCAGCGCTGCGGCTGACGCCAGTGCGGTCGGCGGATTGATGGTGCCGCAGATGAAAAAACGTGGTTACGGCGTGGACTACGCGGTCAACATCACCGTCGTGAGCTCGATCATCGCGCTGCTGCTGCCACCCTCACACAACATGATCATCTACTCCATTGCCGCAGGCGGCCGCATCTCCATCGCGGATCTGTTCACAGCGGGCATTATCCCCGGCTTCCTGCTCGCACTCGCGTTGATGATCGCGTCTTGGGCTGTGGCGAAAAAACGCGGTTACCCGATTGAATCTTTCCCAGGCTTCCGCATGTTGGGCAGCTTGTTTGTCTCGGCGGTGCCCGGCATTATTATGGTGGCCATCATTTTTGGCGGCGTGCGCTCAGGCGTCTTCACCGCGTCCGAGTCCTCCAATATCGCCGTGGTCTACGCCATGCTGATCACCTTCTTCGTCTACCGCTCGCTCAGCTGGTACGACTTCGTCGAAGCGACTTTCGCCTCGGTGCGCACCACCGCCATGGTGCTGCTGGTGATCGGTTGCGCCGCAGCCTTTGGTTGGCTGCTCGCCTATACCCGCGTGCCCGCCGCGATGGTGGAGCTGCTGCAAACAGTCTCCGACAACCCCCTGGTTATCTTGCTGCTGCTCAACGTGGTGCTGCTGATACTCGGCACCTTCATGGACATGTCGCCGCTGATCATCATCACCACGCCAATCTTTTTGCCCGTCGCCACAGCATTTGGTGTGGATCCGGTGCACTTCGGTGTGATCTTGATCCTCAACCTGGGCATTGGCCTGTGCACCCCGCCGGTGGGCGCCGTGCTCTTTGTTGGCTGTGCGGTGGGCAAGATCCCCATCTGGGATGCGGTGCGGACCATCTGGCCCTTCTACGGCGCAGCCGTGTTTGTCTTGATACTGGTCACTTACATCCCGGCCCTGTCACTCTGGCTTCCTTCACTCTTTCACTAGGATATTGTTATGGCATTTCCAGTTGTTCCCAGCGGTGACGGTGTCACCCGACAAGTACTCTCAGAAAACGAGGCACTGATGGTGGTGTGCTTCAGCTTCGAGGCCGACGGCGTCGGCTCCCTGCACAACCACCCGCACGTGCAGTCCACTTATGTGGAGAGTGGGCGCTTTAAGTTCCAGGTGGGCGATGAAGAGTTCGACCTGCGCGCAGGCGACAGCCTCATCGTACCCAGCAACGCTGTGCACGGCTGCGTCTGTGTGGAGCCCGGCAAACTCATCGATACCTTCACGCCCCGTCGTGACGATTTCCTTTAATTCAGCACCAAGGTCATAAAATGTTAACCGTTAATTCCCGCTACGCCATCGATCCCGTCGCCGCCAAAGCGATGGACACCACCACCCTGCGCGAGCACTTTCACGTCGGTGATATCTTCGCCACCGGCGAGATTCGCCTCGAGTACACCCACTACGACCGCATGATCGTCGGCGCCGCCGTGCCCAGCGACAAGACCCTCACCTTGAATAAGGTCGCCGAGTGTGGCACCGAATCCATTCTGGACCGCCGCGAGATGGGCGTCTTGAACGTGGGCGAGACGGCGACTGTCTCAGCTGCTGGCAAGAGCTACACGCTCAACCGCGGCGACATGCTGTATCTGGGCATGGGCTCAGGCCCTGTGGAGTTCTCTGGTCCGGGGCGTTTTTATATCCTCAGCTCACCGGCACACGCCACGCACCCCAGCCGCGTAGTCACCATTGAAGACGCCGCCAGCTTCCGCACCGGCGCTGCAGAGACCGCCAACGACCGCACCATCTATCAGTTCATCCACCCAGCGGTTATGCCCTCTTGCCAGCTGGTGATGGGTTACACCCAGTTCCACGACGGCTCCGTCTGGAACACCATGCCAGCGCACAAGCACGATCGCCGCATGGAGGCATACCTGTATTTCGACATGGAAGCCAATCAGCGCGTCTTTCACTTCATGGGCGAGCCCCACGAGACCCGCCACCTGGTGATCGCCAACGAAGAAGCCATCGTATCGCCACCCTGGTCCATTCACTGCGGCGCTGGCACCGGCAGCTACACCTTCTGCTGGGCCATGGCCGGCGACAATGTCGACTACACCGATCTAGAAGTCATCGCCATGGAAGATCTGCGTTGAAGTCTTTTCTGAACGTCGACGGAGGCCGCCTGGCGCGCTGATCATGCAACGACTGACGAAGAAACAGACAGCACATCACGGCGTGGGCATTGTGCACCTGGGCTTGGGCGCGTTCTTTCGCGCCCACGGCGCCATCTACATTGCCGAGGCCATGCAGCGATCCG
>JAWSVD010000614.1:0-726 GCA_033852095.1 Granulosicoccaceae bacterium
TGAGCCAGAGTGGTAATCAGGAATACCCTTGGTCTAAGTACATTCCTATGTTGGTAGGCCCGATTTTCGACGCCGGTGATCACGTATTAGATAGGTATTCTGGTCATATAGATCCGAGGGTAACAAATTGGGTCCACAGAATACGGAACAGTGACGAATTGAATTGGTTGTGCATGGAGAGTGCTCTGAAGGGCATCACCTTTCCGGGTATGCCGCTCAGTTTGAGGTTGAAATCCTGTATAGGGGTTGAGGTGCCAAGTAAGGAGTTTCTCGAAAATATCCTTTACCTTTACCGCTGGTGTGAAGAGAAAAAGCTAAAGCACTCAAAGGAAAACCCCTACATGCGCGAATTGATTTCATATGATCCTGAAGAAATCACCAGCTTTAGTCCAGATTAGTACGCATGGCGATGCGTAGAGCCTAGCCAATGGTGGTCGCTACATTCCTTAAGAACGGCCGGATTTAAGTGTCGCGGAGAGCTTCTAAAAATGGTAGGTCGTAAACGTTTAGAATATGCAAGCGGAGAGGTTGTTGAAATCGGCGACAACGTCTTGATAGAACAAGGGCGCACTGTGTCGGTGGTCGAACACATCATCGAATCTACTCAAGAAATGCGGGACTGGCATGTTGACGTGAAGGGTGTTCTTTTACGGTCATCGCCGTTTGGAGCAGCGTTTTGGCCGCTTGATGATAAGCATGATCCCGTCAGCAACTCCCGCCCTAAAA
>JAWSVD010000153.1:0-26609 GCA_033852095.1 Granulosicoccaceae bacterium
CGCTGGCGCAGTGAGAGGATATCAAACAGTGCGCGGGTGCTGAGCTCTTCGAAGTACTGCAGCTGCCAGTCAATCATGGTGTAGTCCTGAGAATTGTGTCTGTAATGGGATTATGGCTACAGCCCCCAAATACGTGTGGCGTTCACGTGGTGCAGCTTGGCCAAATCATCGGCCGCCGCCCCCTGCGTGAGCTGATGGGTGATCTCCACCCACTGTTCTAATGAAGACTGTAGGGTACAAACAGGGCTGTCCGAACCCCACACGACCCGGTCCCAGCCAAAGCTGTCGATGATGTGCTCGACGTAGGGGCGCAGTGTATCAACTGTCCAGCCATCGCCAGTATAAGCTGTGATGCCAGAGATTTTCGCGTTGAGGTTGGAGCGCTTCGCGATCTCGCGTATGGCCGCAGCCCAGCCGGTGTAGTCCCCCGCGGCGATGTCGGGCACGCCGCAGTGATCGAGCACGAAGCTTGTATTGGGGGCGGCGTCGACAAGCGCTGCGGCGATGGGCAGTTGCCGCGCGCTCACGCAGATATCAAAGGGCAGGCCCTTAGGGCCCAGGCGTTTGATGTTGTCGCGGAAGCTGGTCGATAGAGATATCTCATCGGGCACCACGTGCAGCACCCGTCGCAGGCCTTTGATCACGGCTGTATTGATGCCGTCTAGGCAGGATTCAAAATCCGAGGCTTCGGGGCGGGCAGCGGAGATAGCGCCCAGCAGGAGGCTGTCGACGGAGGCCATGAGCTGCGCCACCATGTCCGTCTCCCGGTGGATGTCTTGCTCTGCAACATCGACTTCCATGTGCAGCGCCCCGCTAATACCCAAGTCCTTAGCTGACTTTGTATAGCTTGCAAAAGTCCAGTCACGGTTGAGCGCGGGCACGCCGCTGAGCCAGGGATAACTCAAGCGATCACGGTCTACTAGGTGGAGATGGGTATCGATGAGCATGGATTTTCCTCTCGAATATTTATGTGCAGTGCTGATTCTGAATCAATTTTGATAGAAGTCTAGTTGACTCTGCAAGCGCTCTAAGTTTAAATATGAAAATTACTTCCGAATATGAAACATGAGAAAGCAGTTACACGAAGCTTCAAATATGGGGGGTAGCGGGTAGGGACCGAGGCCTTCTCGGCTCGCCTGACATCAGGGGGAGATACAATGAATAAACTTGCCAGTAGTTTGTCTGTCGCGGCCCTTGCCGTAACATTTGCGAGCAGCGCCCAGGCCGGGCAATTTGATGGCATCACCATCGAAGCCAAATTGATCGGTGGTCAGCAGTACGAAGCGCTTTACGCTCGCATTGCCGAGTGGGAATCCACCACCGGCGCAAGCGTTAAAATCATTGCTAAAAAAAATCACTTTGAGCTGGACAAAGAATTCAAATCCGATATTGCTGCGGGCACCACCGACTGGTGTGTGGGCTCAAACCACTCGTCCTTTGCCTCGCAATACCCTTCGCTCTACACCGATCTGAACGGCTTAGTACCCCAGGAGAGCATCGACGGTTTTGTGGGCGCGAACCTCAAAGCCGCCACCCTGGACGGGCGTTTGGTGATGTTGCCGCGCGCACAGTTTGATGTGTCTGCCTTGTATTACCAGAAAGACCTGTACACTGATGAAGGCAAAGCCAAAGCCTTTGAAGAGCAGTACGGTTATGCGCTCGCTGTGCCTGAGACTTGGGCGCAGGTGAAAGACCAGGCGATTTTCTTCTCCGACGGTCCTAACTTCTACGGCACGCAATACGCCGGTAAGGACGAGGCCATCGTGGGTCGGTATTACGAGATGGTCGTAGCCGAGGGCGGTCGGCTCTTCAACGATGACTTCTCACCTGCGTTCAATTCCGATGAAGGCAAGCGTGCGCTGCAGTGGTTTGTCGATCTGTACACTGCCAAGGCTGTGCCCGCAGGCACCACCAACTACCTGTGGGATGATCTGGGCAACGGCTTTGCCTCGGGTACCATCGCACTTAACTTGGATTGGCCTGGCTGGGCGGGTTTCTTCAACGACCCTTCGGCGTCTAAAGTCGCGGGTAATCTCGGCGTGGCCCCGGCACCTAAAGGCTCGGCGGGTGTGCGCACCGGTTGGTCTGGTTTTCACGGGTTTTCGGTCACCGAAAAGTGCGCGAACAAAGAGGCCGCCGCTTCATTGGCGGATTTCCTGACCAGCGAAGAGAGCCAAAAGGTTGAGAGTGCCGCTGGCCCTCTGCCTACGCGCACAGCTGTTTGGGAATACGTCACGGAACAAGCAGCCGGTGATGAATTTCGCTCCGAAGTCTTGGCGGCCTTTAAAGAGACGGCTAAAACAGCTTTCGCTGTGCCGGCTACTCCGCTGTGGATCGAGGCGACAAACTTGATCTACCCCGAGTTGCAGGCCGCGATACTGGGTGACATGACCGTTGACGAGGCGCTGGAAGCTGCCGCTGAGGCTGTCGATGAGATGATGCGCGAAGAAGGCGTTTACTAGCTTTTGTTGTAACAACTCTCTGTCGATCTGATGCGTGCCCCAGCAGGGGTGCGCATCCCTCAGCCGACACGGCGAATTTCTCTTTTGCCACTCTTCGGAAAGCCCCATGAAACGCCTAAAAATAGCCCCCTGGCTGGCACTGCTGCTGCCGGCGATTATTATCCTGTCGGCTGTTGTGCTGATCCCGCTGGTATTTTCGCTCTATTCCAGTTTCACGCCCTATAAGCTGACGCGGCCCGAAACGCTGTACAAGTGGATCGGTACTTTTAACTATGAGAAAGCTGTGGGAGACAGCAAGTTCTGGATGGCTTTTGGCCGCACGGTATTCTTGCTGACGGTGGCGCTCAATCTGGAAATGATCTGTGGCTTGGGCCTCGCGCTGATGGTGTCGAAGGTGACACGCGGCCAGCGCGCGCTGCGCACCGCCATGATGTTTCCGATGATGTTCTCGCCCATTTTGGTGGGTTTTCAGTTCAAATTTATTTTTAATGACAACGTGGGGCTGGTCAACAATGCCCTGCAGTCGCTTGGTATTACAGACTTGGCCATCCCCTGGCTGGTGGACGGCAAGCTGGCGATGTTCTCAATTATTGTCGCCGAGATGTGGAGCTCCACGTCGGTGTTCGCCATTTTGATACTCGCGGGTCTGTTCGCGATTCCCCGAGATCCGCTCGAGGCGGCCAAGGTAGACGGCTGCACGCCTATTCAGAGCTTTAGATACGTGACGCTGCCCTTCCTGATGCCCTTTATCTATATCGCACTGGCGATCCGATCGCTGGATGTGGCGCGCGCCTATGACATCGTGCACATCATGACCAATGGCGGTCCGGCTCGGCGCACAGAGCTGATATGGACACTGATCGCGCGCACCGGTTATGTGGATGCCAAGATGGGATACGCCAATGCCATGGGCTATATCTCGATATTTCTGTCGATATTTTTCACCATTTACTTTTTCCGCAAGCTCACCGCCGCGCGCGCTGAGCTGGGCATGGAGGTCTGATCAATGCTGCACACTGTCTCCGCACCCAACCGCAAACGCCTGGCAAAAACCGCGCACTTTATTGGCTTGTTTATCGCCATGGCGTTCATCTGCACGCCCGGGCTGTGGATCGTGCTCAACTCCCTGCGGCCGACGGTCGAGATCATGGCCAAGCCCCCGGTGTGGATACCCACCGAGCTCAACCTCGACCACTACCGCGCTATTTTTGGCGGGCTGGGGGAGGGCGGCGTCCCGGTGCTGACCTATTTCCGCAACTCGATGATCATCTCAATTACCTCGACCATCATTGCACTGTTGGTCGGCATTGCGGGCGGCTACGCCTTCGCGCGCTTTCGCTTTAAGGGCAAAGGCGCGATCTTTGTGGGTCTGATGGTGACACGCGCTGTTCCCGGGGTTGCGCTTTCATTGCCGCTGTTCATCCTCTTTGCTCGCATTGGCATCATCGACACGCATTTTGGTTTGATCCTGGCCTACGTGGCGATGAACGTGCCTTTTACTATTTGGTTGGTGGACGGGTTCTTCAGGCAGATCCCCAAAGAGCTGGCAGAAGCGGCAGAGATTGACGGCTGCACACGTTGGCAGGCTTTCTGGCGGGTTGAATTTCCAGTGGCCAAATCGGGCATAGCCTCGGCGGGGATATTTGCCTTTCTGACTTCGTGGAATGAATACGCGCTGGCCTCGCAGCTGACGCGTTCCACCGATTCCAAGACCATGCCCGTGGGCCTGTTGGATTTCACCTCGGAATTTACGCTCAATTGGGGTGGTATGTGCGCACTGGCGGTCTTGATGATCATCCCTGCGCTCATCCTCACCTTTCTTGTACAAAAACACCTCATTGCCGGCCTCACTTTTGGCGGCGTGAAAGGATAAATTATGGCCCAGGTTCAGCTTAAAAATGTCGTCAAGAAATACGGCTCGCTGGAAGTTGTACACAGGATTAACCTTGAGATCGCCGATGCTGAGTTCGTGGTGCTGGTCGGTCCGTCTGGCTGTGGGAAATCCACCACGCTGCGCATGATCGCCGGGCTGGAGGATATCTCCGGCGGCGACATTGTGATCGGTGACAGAGTGGTGAATGACTTGCCACCGCGCGATCGTAATATCTCCATGGTGTTTCAAAACTACGCGCTCTACCCGCACATGACCGTTGGTGAGAACTTGGGTTTTTCTCTGGAGATAGCGAAAGTCCCCCGGCCTGATATAGAAAGGGCAGTAAAAGAGGCGGCGGAAATACTGTCACTGACCGAGCTGATGGACCGCAAGCCTGGCGCTCTGTCGGGTGGTCAACGCCAGCGGGTGGCGATGGGGCGGGCAATCGTGCGCCATCCCGATGTCTTTTTATTCGACGAGCCACTGTCCAATTTGGATGCCAAGCTGCGCACGCAAATGCGGGTCGAAATCAAAAAGCTGCACCGCAAAGTCGGCTCGACCATTGTCTACGTGACCCACGATCAGATCGAGGCCATGACCCTAGCCGATCGCATTGTGATCATGCGCGACGGGCACATCGAGCAAATTGGTACCCCGTTGCAAGTTTTCGAGCACCCGGTCAATACCTTTGTGGCGAGCTTTATTGGCTCGCCACCGATGAATTTATTGGCGGCGGAGATTCGAGACCAGAAGGTTGTTTTGCAAGACGGCACTGCGCTGACCATGCCCAAGGCTTATGCCGCGCAGGAGGGTCAGAAGGTGATGTTCGGTGTGCGCGCCGACAACATGATGCCGCAAGGGCACAGCATGCCCTCGGCCGGCAACATGCAGACTGTGGAGATGGAGGTCTCCCTGACCGAGCCGCTGGGCACCGAGACGGTGTTGTTTGCAGAGCTGGCGGGCACGGAGGTGCAGGCGAAGATGTTGAACCCACGGCCGGTGAGCATCGGCGAGCGCCTCGTCTTTGAGATCAGCCTCGATAAATGCCATGTATTTGATGCCTTATCGGGGCTTGCTTTGACTGTCTAGGAGAAGAGCTATGCCAAAAATCGTTCGCGCCAAAGCCTTCATGGTGGATCTGGTGCCCCGGGTGAAACGCAGCGACGCCATCCAGTCCTTCAACAGCCAAGAGACGTTGTTTGTACAGTTGTTCGACGCGGACGGTGCGCAGGGCATGGGGTATAGCTACACCATCGGTGACGGTGGGCCCTCGGTGCTGGCTTTGTTGCAGCACACCTTGTTATCGCGGTTGATGGGGCAGGATGCGGATCGCATAGAAGCCATCTGGCGTGACTTGCTGTTTTGCAGTCACGCTACATCCGTCGGGCCGATCATGTCGCTGGCGCTGGCGGCCATCGACACGGCACTGTGGGATCTGCGCGGTCAGCGCACCGGCATGCCGCTGCACCTGATGGCCGGTGGTGCCACGTCGGAAGTGGCGATGTACACCACCGAGGGCGGCTGGCTGCACATCGGGCCGGAGGCGCTGGTGGAGGATGCCCTGCAGGCACAGGCGCTCGGCTTTGCAGGATCGAAACTGAAGATTGGCAAGCCCAGCGTTGCTGAGGATGCGGCGCGACTCGGTGCGGTGAGAGCAGCAGTCGGTGATCACTATGAAATCATGACAGACGCCAACCAATCGCTGACCTCGGCCGAGGCGCTGCGCCGGGTGGGCATGCTGGAAGGCCTTAACATCGCGTGGTTCGAAGAGCCATTGCCGGCGGATGATCTGGCGGGGCACACCCGGGTTCAAGCGCAGTCTCGTGTGCCTGTCGCGGTGGGGGAGAGCTTGTATTCCGTGGGGCAGTTTGCCGACTACATCAAGGCGGATGCCTGCGGCATCGTGCAGGCTGATGTCGCGCGCATTGGTGGTATAACGCCTTGGCTGAAGGTGGCGCACCTGGCCGAGGCGCACAACATGATGATCTGCCCGCATTTCCTGATGGAGCTGCACCTGAGTTTGGTGTGCGCTGTACCCAACGCGCCCTGGCTGGAGTATATCCCGCAGCTGGAGGATATAGCCGCGCCCATGGCGCGGGTGGGTGGTATGGCGCAGGCGCCGCAAACTCCGGGGCTGGGCATCGAATGGGACGCCAAGGCGCTCGCGGATCTGACCGTACCGGGCAGTTATTTCGTGGTAGAGGGAGCTTAAGATGCGGCGATATGGGCAGGTGATTGCTGTCGATGCTGGCGCCATCGAGGCATACAAAAAGTTGCACAGAGATGTCTGGCCTTCAGTGCTGGAAAGGATCAGTGCTTGTCATATACGACACTATGTGATCTTTTTGCGCGAGCCAGAAAATTTGCTGTTCGCCTCCTTTGAATACCACGGTGACGATTTTGAGGCTGACATGGCCGCGATGGCGGCCGACCCGGAGACCCAGCGCTGGTGGGCGCTGTGCATGCCGTTACAGCAGCCCTTGATAAGCAAGTCATCGGGCGAGTGGTGGGCCGACATGGAAGAGATTTTCTACCATGATTGATCTAGCTGAGTTACAGCAGCGTGTGGCCCTGCCAAGCCGGCTGACACCCGTCGTGATCGTGGGGGCGGGTTCTATCGTGGTGGATGCGCACCTGCCAGCTTACGCCGGACTGGGCGTGCCGGTGGTGGGGGTGTTTGACCTGGACACCGCCCAGGCGGCCGTTGTGGCAGAACGGTCCGGCGCGAAGGTGTTTGCGACGCTTGCCGAAGCCGTCGCACAAGAAGGTGTTGTCTTTGACTTGGCCCTGCCGCCCGCGGCGCTGCCCGCGGTACTGCGGGAGCTGCCCGATGGTGCCACCGTAATCCTACAGAAGCCCATGGGTTCAACGCTTGCGGAAGCGAGCGAGATATTGCGCATTTGCCAGTCGAAGTCGCTGCAGGCTGCGCTGAACTTCCAGCTGCGCTTTGCGCCCGCGGTACTGGCGTTTAAAGATGCGGTGGCCAGTGGTGTGTTGGGAGAAGTGGTGGATTTTGAGGCGCAGATGCGCCTGAGCACACCTTGGCACTTGTGGGCTTTTCTGGCCGACTTACCACGGGTGGAGGTGTTGTTGCACTCCATTCATTACCTCGACTTTATTCGCGATGTTCTGGGCGAGCCCGACGGGGTGCACGCCCGCACCATGGGGCATGCCAGTTCCACGGTCTCCAATACTCGCAGCGCGATCATCCTGGATTACGGTGATCGCGCGCGCTGCAATTTGTCGATCAACCACAACCACGCTTTTGGTGGGCGCTATCAAGCCAGCGAATTCCACATCGGCGGCACGCAGGGTGCCGCCTATCTCAAGCTGGGGGTCAACCTTGATTATCCACGCGGCGAGGCGGATGAACTGTGGATCAACCAGGGTGGCGATTGGCAAGCGGTGCCACTGTGTGGCAACTGGTTTACAGCCGCCTTCGAAGGGCGTTTTGCCCAAGTTCAGCGATTTGCCGCGGGCCTCGATAAGACGCTGGAAGGATCGGTAGAGGACGCCTGGCACACCATGGCGCTGGTGGAGGCGACTTACGAGAGCGCCGCTCTGCCTGCTCACCCTATAAAGGAAGCACCTGATGCTTGAACAAACCACATATTTTGAAGACTATCAAATCGGCGAGAGCCGGAAAACAGTGGGGCGCACCATCACCGAGACGGACTTTGTGGTGCACGCGGGGCACTCGGGTGATTTTTTCCCGCACCATCTGGATGAAGAGTTCTGCAAGACGCTGCCCTTTGGTCAGCGCATCGCGCACGGCACGATGGTCTTCACCATCGGGGTTGGGCTGACCGCAACCATCATCAACCCGGTTGCTTTCTCGTACGGCTATGATCGTCTGCGCTTTGTAAAGCCTGTGTTTATCGGCGATACGATCTCTTCCGCCGTCGAGATAATTGCCGTTGAGGTGATGGAAAAACGGCCCGGTTACGGCAAGGTGACCGAGCGCCTGACCGTGAGCAAACACAGCGGAGAAGTCGCGCTGGTGGCGGATCATATCTACATGGTGGAGATGCGGCCTTGAACGGGCCGTTTCTGTTGCTGAACGCTGCTGATAATGTACTGGTGGCGCGGTCGCGGGTGGAGCACGGCACAGCAGTGGCGTTGGACGCTGGCAGTGTGTGCGTGGATCGAGTGATCCCGCTGGCGCATAAAATTGCGCGCCAAGATATCGCTGAGGGCAGTCGGATCCTCAAATACGGCATGCCCATCGGGCTGGCGACTGAAGATATTGCCGCCGGTCAGCATGTGCACATTCACAACATGCGCTCGGCCTACACCCCCACACACGCGCTGCAGGACGCGGACGGCGTCTCCGCAGGTGTCTCCAAATGACTGCTTCATTGCCCTTGAGTGGCTACCTTCGAGCCGACGGCCGCAAGGGCATTCGCAATGCGATCCTGGTGGTGTACCTGGTGGAGTGCGCGCATTTTGTGGCCTCCAAAATTGTCGCCGGCTTTGATGGCGAAGACGTCGAGCTTGTCGGTTTCCCAGGCTGTTACCCTAACGAATACGCCGCGCAAATGATGGCGAAGTTATGCACTCATCCCAACGTGGGCGGGGTGTTGGTTGTGTCGTTGGGCTGTGAGAGCTTTGACAAGGTGCGGTTGGCGGACGCCGTCTCAGCTTCGCACCGCCCGGTGAAGACCTTGGTGATTCAGACAGCCGGCGGCACCAGCAGCACGGTACAGCAAGGCCGTGACTGGGTGCGCGAGGTGATGGCGGAAGTGAACGCGGTTGAGCGGATTCCCATGGGCATGGATGAACTGATCGTGGGCACCATATGCGGTGGCTCGGACGGTACCTCGGGTATCTCCGGCAACCCGGCGGCTGGCAAGGCCTTTGATCTGTTGGTGGCGCAGGGGGCGGCTTGTATATTCGAAGAGACGGGCGAACTGATCGGCTGTGAGGAGATCATGGCAGAGCGCGCCGTGACGCCAGAGCTGGGTCAGCTGCTGCGCGAATCCGTGTTAAAGGCGGAGCGTTATTACGCTACTTTAGGTTATGGGTCTTTCGCCGCGGGCAACGCCGCGGGCGGGTTGTCCAGCATCGAGGAGAAGAGCCTTGGCGCTTACGTGAAATCCGGTGACAGCCAGATATCGGGTTTGATCAAACCCGGGGACGTGCCGCCCACTGGCGGGCTCTACCTGATGGACGTGGTGCCCGACGGGGAGGTGCGCTTTGGTTTTCCGAACATTGCCGATAGCGCCGAGATCGTGGAGATGATTGCCTCGGGCGCGCACCTGACGCTGTTTGTCACCGGTCGCGGTTCGGTGGTGGGCTCGGCGATCTCACCGGTGATTAAGATATGTGCCAACCCCGATACCTACAGATCCCTGCGCGAAGACATGGACATCAACGCGGGTGATATCATTGAGGGGGTGAAAACGATCGATGAGGTCGGGCAGCAGATTCATGATTTAATTGTGGCTGTTGCAAACGGCGCGCAGACTAAATCTGAAGCACTCGGTCATCGTGAATTCATATTAACTTACAAGACCTTCGAGCCCGTGGGACCGAGCTGTCTACCACGCGTCGGATGACGGGGGAGAGAAACAATGAAATTTGTACGATACGGTGAGCGCGGCGCGGAAAAACCGGGTGCCATTGATGCGGACGGCAATGTGCGTGATCTGTCCGCGCATGTGGCGGATATCGCCGGCGACATGCTGAGCAATTTGGATGAATTGAAAAAGGTTGATCTCAGTACTTTGCCGCTGGTTGCGGCTGATACTCGGCTGGGTGCTTGTGTTGGGCAGACGGGTAAGTTTATCTGCATCGGATTGAATTACGCCGATCACGCTGCAGAGTCTGGGCTTGAGGTTCCGCCCGAGCCGGTGATTTTTGCCAAGTACACCTCGGCAATTTGTGGCCCCAACGATGCGATCATTATCCCCCGTGGATCCGACAAAACAGACTGGGAAGTTGAGCTGGGTTTTGTTATCGGGAAAAAAGCCAAGTACGTCTCTGAAGAAAATGCGCTGGAGCATGTCGCCGGCTATTGTTTGATCAACGATGTCTCCGAACGGGCCTATCAAATCGAGCGATCCGGGCAGTGGTCCAAGGGGAAATCCTCGGATAACTTCGGCCCCACCGGCCCCTGGTTGGTGACACCCGATGAAGTAGGGGACAGCGGCAATTTGGGCATGTGGCTGGACGTGAATGGCGAGCGCATGCAGGACGGCTCGACTGCCACGATGGTGTACAAGGTGCCGTTCCTGATCTCCTACCTGTCGCAGTTTTTCACCCTGCACCCCGGCGATATCATTTCCACCGGCACGCCTCCGGGTGTTGGGCTTGGCTTTAATCCGCCGCGCTACTTGAAGGCCGGTGATGTGGTTGAACTGGGCATTGACGGCCTGGGTGTGCAGCGCCAAGTGTGTGTTGACGACGACTGATTTCGGTTGATGGCTGAGTCCTGCAGCCCCTCCACTTGCTGCGCCGCCGGCAGCCCGCCGCTCGGGCTGTTCGGGCTGTTCGGCTGCAGTCAGTCCCAGCCCTCCGTCAGCAGATGGTTGGCGTCACCCAGCTCAGGTGCCGCGACGATTGATTTTGGCCGCGTGCCGTCGATGCGCATGGGCAACTTGGTGGTGCGCATGTTGAGATCACCGCGTGTGATGTTCTGCACCATGTCGAGCGTGTCCATCACCCCGCTGTCCATCAGCGCCTGCCAATCCATGATGGGGGCAGCCCAGACGTCGGCGGCGATAAACAGATCCATCCAGTGCTCGCTGCTCTCGCAGCGTAGCTTGTCGGCCAGGGCTGCTTTGATGCTGTCGCGCTGCTCGAAGGCATCCAGCGCCGCGACATCGGCGGGCAGCCCCGTGATCTGTGCCAATAGTTCCAGCTTGCCCATGGCGATGGCCAGGTGGCCGTCGGCTGTCTCATACACCCCGTAGGGCGCGGCGAGATAGGCGTGTGCGGCGTTGTTGGCGCTGCGCTCAGGCGTGCGTCCGCCGTCGTTGAGCCAGGTAGTCAGCAGCTCGAATTGCAAGTCTGCGAGACTCTCGATCAGGGAGGTTTCGATGTAGCCGCCGATGCCGTGGCGCTCGCGGCGAAACAGCAGCGCCAGCACGCCATGTGCGAGGGCCGCACCGGCCAGTACATCGGCGATGGGCAGGCCCATGGGGGTGGGGCCGTCCTGCGCGCTGCCCGATAACCACATGACACCGGCGCGTGCTTGAGCGAGCAGGTCTTGACCCGGCAGGTCCACCCAAGGGCCTTCGGAGCCGTAGCCGGTGACGGTGCCGTAAACCACAGTGGGATTGATCTCCCGCACCGCTTCATAGCCAAAGCCCAGGCGTTCCATGACGCCGGGTCTGAAGTTCTGCAGCACCACATCCGCGTCCGCGATCAGGCGGCGCAGCGCCGCCTTGTCCTCTTCGGATTTCAGGTCGACCGCGAGCGAGCGCTTGTTGCGGTTGATGGCGTGGAAGATGGTGCTTTCGCCGGCAATCTTGGTGTCGGTGAGGTAGAGGTAGCGGGAGAGATCACCGGTGCCGGCGCGCTCCACTTTGACCACGTCCGCGCCCAGATCGGCGAGTTTAAGGGCGCAGTAAGGGCCGGCGAGAAACTGCGAAAAATCGAGTACTTTGAGGCCTTCGAGGGGCAGGATGTGGCTCATGCAGGGAAACTCTCTATAAAACGTTTGTCGAGCGCGTCGAGGGCCGAATTGGCGTTGGTTTTGCCTGTGAGCGCGTCGAGTAAAATGTGGGAGCCCTCTTCCTGAAAGCCCATGTAGCCATCGTGGCGCGGCCGCAGCCAAGCGGCCTCGTGCGTCATGCGGCTTTGCGCGTAGGCCTTGTGTTTGGCGGCGTTGACCTCGGTATCGCCCCAGGCGATGGCATTACCAGGCTGGCCGTTATTGTCGCTGTAGAGGCCGCGCTGAACGGCTGCACTGGCGAGCCAGAGGGCGAACTCGGTGCAGAGTTCCGGGTGGGCTGTGCGGGCGGACACCGCGCAGCCTGTGCCACCCAGTGCAGACCCCAGCGGCCCGTTGTCACCCAGGGCTGGCATGTCGTGAAAGGCGATCCTGTGTGGCCGGTAATTATCTGCGGCGTAGGGGGCGTAGAGGTAGACCAGTGGGCACAGTGAAAATCGATTGCCCTGCGCCAAGCTGTCGAGGGCGGCGATGGGGTCCATGTCGTGGCATGCGGGGTCTAGGGCGCTGTAGAGTTCCCGCATGAACACCAGTACTTTCAGTCCGGATGCTCGTGCTAGCAGCGGGCCGGGAGTCACCGCGCAGGGGGCGCCGATGTTGGCCGCGAGGGAGAAGAAGGACATCAACACGTGCGGTGGGCGCAGTGGCCAGACGACTTGCCCGGCGCGCGCCAGCGCCAGCACATCGCGCATGTTGTGCAGGGGCGCAGCGCCTAGATCCGGGCGGATGGCCTGCACTTGCGTGGCCGCGTCGATGGGCACGGCCCACTGATGGCCCTTGAAGAAATAGCTCTGAAAGCTCTTGCCGACAGTTTCGGCCTGCAGGCGAGCGAGCGTGGCGGCGTCCCCGTGGCGCTCCAGCGGCAAGAGGCACTCATGCGCGACAACGGCCCCGACGTGGGGGTGGTCTACCACGATAAAATCATAGGTCGCGGCGAGCTCTTCCACGGGGGTGCTTTCAAAGCCCTGCAGGGAGCGCTTGTCCCAACTGATCGACACATTTTCGTGTGACTGCTGAAAAGCCTTCGCCGCTGCAACGACGGGGTCGAAGCCGCGCGGATCCGACCAGGTCATGCCGCGCAGGGTGATTGTCTCTGCCAAGGTACTTCCTCCCGATTGTCGCAATCTATAGGATGTTCCGATCGGTCTATGCCGAATGGATTCAAGGCTTAGCTTTACATGTGAATGTCTATTTTATATCTTAAACGCATCGAGCGGGTGGATTTTGCACTTATTTATGTATCTGGAAGGCAAAGATCCGATAATGCGTGTGCAAATGAATTTCGGCGGAAAAGCGTATGAGTGCTGGCAGTGATGAAAAATTGAGCGATGACAAATACCGCGCACCGGCGCTGTCAAAGGGCTTGGATATTCTGGAGCTGCTCGCCACCAAGGCGGAGGGCATGACACAGATAGACATCGCAAAAACCCTGGGGCGCACCACCTCGGAGATCTTTCGCATGTTGATGGTGTTGCGCAGCCGAGGTTATGTCGAGCTGGCAGCGGACGGGGACAGGTATTCGCTGACTACGAAAATGTTTGAGGTGGCGCACCGTCACCCGCCCATGCGCCGGCTGACGTCCATTGCCGGGGATGCGATGCAGCGACTTGCCGATCAGATCAACCAGTCGATGCATTTGGCCATTTTGCACTCGGGCAAAGTACTGATCGTGGCGCAGGTCGACTGCCCGGATAACAACATCACGTCAGTGCGGCTGGGCGCGCATATCCCGCTCTACCACACGGCCTCTGGCCGCGCGATTTGCGCCAGCATGCCGGCCGATGTGTTGGAGAAGCTGTTACTAGAGGCTGAGACCTGCCCCGACAACATGCAAGGCGCGTTTCGCAAGGATTTGCCGATGACCGCCAAGAAAGGTTATTGCGAGATCCCCTCGCTGATGATCGACGGCGTACTGAATATCTCAGTGCCAATTTTTGATTTCTCCGGTCGGGCAGTGGGGGCTATCACCATTCCCTTCATTCGGCGACTGGGCGGCACATCGACCTTCAGCGCTGAGCAGAGCCGGGTCGCCTTAATTGAAATGTGTGCCGATATCTCACGCAAGCTGGGAGCGGGCGCCAGATAGCTTTACACTGATCTACTGTGCTCTCAAAGGACGGATAGAAATCATGCCTGATCAATTGCCCAAGAGTCGCCGCTTCATCCAGTGTGATGTGTTCAGCGCCGTGCCCACGCAGGGCAATGCCCTGGCGGTGGTGGTGGACGGCGAGGGCTTGAGCGACGAGGCGATGCGCCGCTTTGCCGCTTGGACCAACCTGGCGGAAACCACGTTTTTGTTCCCCCCTGATGACCCAGCCAACGACTACAAGGTGCGCATCATGACGCCCAGCCGGGAGATGCCCTTTGCCGGTCACCCGACGCTGGGCAGTTGCAAGGCCTGGTTGCACGCGGGTGGTGAGCCGCGGCAGGCGGGTGTGGTGCGGCAGGAGTGCGGAGTGGGGGTGGTGAACATCCACGTGCCGCCGAATGAGCCGTTGAACTTTGACGCGCCGCCCACCAAAATACAAGGCATGGACATTGATCACCGCGCCGATATCCTGCGCACGCTCGGCATTTCCGAGTCTGTGGTGCTGCGCAGCGTGCAGCTGGACAATGGCCCGGTGTGGCAGGCCTTTGAGCTCGAGTCAGCCGATGCGGTGTTGGCGCTGGACTCCTCCAAAGTGCGCTGGCCCACCTTTAAAGCCATTGGCTTCATTGGCGCACATGACGAGAGCCATGCTTGTGATTACGAGGTGCGCATGCTCGCCCCCTCCAGCGGCATGAGTGAAGACCCGATCACGGGCTCGCTGAATGCGGCGCTGGCGCATTGGTTGCAATCACAGGGGCGCCTCGAACAACCCTTGGTGGTTGCTCAAGGCACCGTTATAGCTCGCAGTGGGCGGGTTGCCGTGGCTCAGGTCGGCGAGGTCGTTCAAATAGGGGGCGATGTGCACATTCTGATAGAGGGCAGTGTTCGGCTCTGATGCGAGGGTGAAATTGGTTTGGCCAGCCTGGTGCTGGTCAGCGACGCTGATTAGCGTTATCTTTGCAGAGAGAGCCGAATCGGCTGGCCGCCACTGTTGGTGGCAATGTTCTGTCCAGTGTTATTTCTACCTGAAATAAGGAGGCGCCCGTGCCTTTACAACCTGTTGATTACCGCGCGCCAGACGCGCATAAGCTTTTTGCTGAATCCCTGCGTGAGACAGGTTTTGGCGTACTGACTAATCATCCCTTGCAGCGTGAAAAAGTCGACGCGATCTACGAGCAGTGGAAGGCGTTTTTTAATACGGAACGCAAACGCGATTACCAGATGACGGCTGAGAGCAACGGTGGATATTTCCCGCCTGAGATCTCTGAGACAGCCAAGGGCGAAACAGTAAAGGACATCAAAGAGTTCTTTCACTTTTATCCAGGTCGCACCGATTGTCCGACCGAGCTACAAGCCGCTGTGACCGAGTACCACCAGCAGGCCAACGCCCTAGCGGCCGAACTGCTGACGTGGGTGGAGCAGAACAGCCCTGCGGAGGTTTCCGATAAATACAGTGTGCCTCTGTCGGACATGATCGAGAACAGCGAACAAACTTTGCTGCGAATACTGCATTATCCGCCCATTGAGGGCGGTGAAGCCGCCGGTGCGATTCGGGCGGCCGCGCACGAAGACATTAATTTGTTGACCGTTTTACCCGCATCCAACGAGCCGGGCTTGCAGGTAAAGTTGAAATCCGGTGAGTGGATGGACGTGCCCTGCGATTTCAGCTACTTGATCGTTAATATTGGCGATATGCTGCAAGAAGCCAGTGGCGGCTATTACCCTTCTACCAGCCATCGGGTGATCAACCCGAGTGAAACGCGCAAGTCAGAAGCGCGGCTGTCGCTGCCTTTGTTCTTACACCCGCGCCCGGATGTCGTGTTGTCGGAGCGACACACAGCAGACAGCTACTTGCAGGAGCGTTTGCGCGAGTTGCGCGGGGGCTGAATGTTCAAGGCTGGCGCTACTGCGTCGGCTGGCTCAACAATCAAAATCAGCGCTGCAGTTCAGGGCTGATACCGGAACCAGAGTGAAAGCCGCGATTGAGTTGCGGCGATCACTTGAAGTTCTCCTTTGAATCCCCCATCTATATCGATTGTGGCCTCTGCGCCGCTGTCCCTGAACCGCATCATCACTTTGAGGTAGCCCCCGTGCAGCCTATCGTTTCAATTTCAGATCTCTCCAAGACCTACGCCTCGGGCCACACAGCCCTGCAGGGCGTGACATTGGACATCGCCAAAGGCGAGATACTCGCTTTACTCGGCCCGAATGGCGCGGGCAAAACCACTTTGATCTCGATCATCTGTGGCATCGTCAATCCCAGCGAAGGCACCGTGCACGTGGACGGGCACGAGATCCGCGAGGGCTATCGCCACACGCGCTCGGCCATCGGTCTGGTGCCGCAGGAGCTGACTCTTGGCGCTTTCGATACGGTTTGGAATACCGTCACTTTTAGCCGTGGTTTGTTCGGCATGGCCGCGAACCCGGCCTACATCGAAAGCCTGCTGAAGCAGCTCTCACTGTGGGATAAAAAGGACAGCATCCTGATGGAGCTGTCGGGCGGCATGAAACGCCGGGTGTTGATCGCTAAGGCGCTGTCGCATGAGCCGCGGGTGTTGTTTCTCGACGAGCCGACGGCGGGCGTCGACGTGGAGCTGCGCAAAGACATGTGGAAAATTGTCGAGAAACTGCGCGAAGACGGAGTGACCATCATCCTCACCACCCATTATATCGAAGAGGCTGAGGCCATCGCCGACCGGGTGGGTGTGATCAGCGGCGGGCGTCTGTTACTGGTGGAAGACAAAGATACTCTGATGGCGAAGATGGGTGAGAAGCAGCTGACCATTGAGTTGCGTGAGCCCACCGCTGCGGTGCCTGAGTCCCTGTCGAGTTATTCCTTGGCACTGTCAGAGGCCGGCGACAAGCTGACCTACAGCTACGATGTACGGGCAGAGCGCACCGGTATCACGGCCTTGCTGCAGGGTCTCAGTGAGGAAGGGCTGGGCATCAAAGACATCGTGACGCGGCAGAGCTCGCTGGAAGAAATATTTGTGAATTTATTGGAGGAGAGCGCATGAACCTGCACGCGGTCAAAGTCATCTATTACAACGAGATGCTGCGCACCTGGAACACTCTGCTGCAGAGCATCGCTTCGCCGGTCATCTCCACGGCCTTGTATTTTGTGGTCTTTGGTGCGGCCATTGGCTCGCGCATCGAATCGGTCGAGGGCGTTCCCTATGGCTCCTTCATTGTGCCCGGCATGATGATGTTGTCGCTGCTCACGCAGAGTATTTCCAACGCTTCCTTTGGGATTTTCTTCCCCAAATTCACTGGCACTGTGTATGAAGTGCTCTCCGCGCCAATCTCTTTTCTGGAAATTTTGCTCGGTTACGTGGGGGCATCGGCGACCAAATCTTTTGTTCTCGGTGTGATCATATTAATCACCGCTGCATTTTTTGTGGAACTGCGCATTGAACACCCAGTTTGGATGTTGAGTTTCTTTGTGCTGACGTGCATCACTTTTTCCCTGTTCGGTTTTATCATTGGCGTGTGGGCGGAAAATTTCGAGCAACTGCAGTTGGTGCCCATGTTGATCGTGACTCCGCTGGTTTTCCTCGGTGGCAGCTTTTACTCCATCAGTATGCTGCCGCCGCTGTGGCAGAAAATCACACTGCTTAACCCCGTGTTGTATTTGGTCAGTGGCTTTCGCTGGAGTTTCTTTGGCGTGGCGGATGTGCCCGTGGCCTGGAGTTTGGCCGTGGTTGGCATTTTCTTGCTGATCTGTCTCGGGATTGTGGCCTGGATGTTCAAGACGGGTTATAAGCTGCGCAACTAAGACATCATCACGGCGCCTTGCAACGCAGCGCCCGCTAAAGGAGATAGGGGCAGTGTGGCTGCAAGACATAGCTAGGGCGCGAGGTTTGGTGGTAGGCGCTTTTGGTATCCAGGCGGCGATGATCGGTTCGCTGTTCTGCTACGGTGTTTTTGTCCCGATCATCGAAGCCGAGTTAGGGTGGTCGCGCACGTGGTTGAGCGCCTGTTCGACCGTGGTCTTGTTGTTGATGGGAGGCTTGGCTTTTCCTGCCGGTGCGCTGGTGGATCGCTTTGGGCCGGTTGGCTTGTTGCGGCTGTCAGCCGTGCTGATGGGGCTCGGCTTGTGTTCCCTCGGCCTTGCCACGGAACCATGGCAGCTGATGTTGGGGTTTTCCGTGTTGGCGGGCTTGGCGCTATCGGTTCATGACGTGGGCACGCTCTCGCCAGTGGCCAAGCAGTTCCCGGCTAACCGCGGGGCAATGACCGGGATTGTGAAGACGGGTACAGCCCTGGGGCAAACGCTCCTTCCGGCGCTGGCCGCAGCATTGGTGCTCAGTTTGGGTTGGCGCGATGCGGCGGTGTCGCTCGGTGTCTTAGCTTTTATTGTGGTGCTGCTGGCGGCGCAGGCCATGGCTTCAACCACTCAGCGGCCTGCACCCGCCACGGGCGAAACAAGCTCTGCAGCAGTCGGTTTTAGTTTGGCGCAGGCGAGGCGGACGCGTGTGCTGTGGACGTTTTGTGCGATTCAATTTTGTTTTTTCCCCGCGATGATGACCGTGCCGGTTCATCTGGTGTCACACGCGCAAGAGTTGGGCTTGGGTGTGCAGGAATCCGCTTGGACGCTCTCTATGATCGGTGCCTGCAGTGCCGCAGGGCGATTGATTGTCGGCTTTATGTTTGATCGGCTGGGCCCCAAGGGGGTCTTGTTATTGTGTTTGTCGGTGCTGGTGCTTGCCTTGACAGCATTGCGCTTTATCGACATACCAACACATCTCTACGCTTTTGCTGCGGTCTACGGCTTTGCACACGGCGGTTTGTTCACCGCTGTTTCTCCGTCGGTAGCCTTTGTATTTGGCATGCGTGCACACGCTGCGCTGTTCGGCATCATCTTGATGAGTGGCACACTCAGCGGTGCGTTGGTCCAGTTTTTGGCCGGTGTCTGGCATGACAGTGACGGTGATTACAACCGTGCTTTCAGCGTGATTGTCGGCATGGCTGGTTTGGCGTGGTTGTTGGCCTTGAGCCTGCCTCGAGGTCGAGCTTCTCAATCAGAGACAGCGTGAGCGTGGAGCAGTCTGACCTCGCGGCGTTATTGGTGGTGCTTGCCGCGGTGATGCACGCGGTATGGAACAGCATCTTGAAGATCAAGGGTGAGCGGGCGATCGTGGTCTTTCTTATCACCGGGGGCGCTGCATTGGGAGGTCTCTGTGCAGCGGCTTTCTTGCCCTTCCCCGCGCGGGCCTCCTGGCCCTACATGGCGCAATCGACGGTACTTCACTGCGGTTATCTATTCACCTTAAGTGCTGCCTATCAACGCATTGATCTGAGCGTCGCTTACCCCATTGCGCGAGGGAGTGCGCCGGCAATTGTACTGTTGGCTTCACTTCTTTTTCTCAATGAGCAGCTGCATTTGACACAGATCGCGGGAATCTCGTTATTGGTGCTGGGTGTTTTGGTGCTCGCTTGGGCGCCGCTGCGCCAGTCCGGTGCAGGGCCAGGGGTAATCTACGCTGCTTTGACGGCGTGTTTTATCGCCGGTTATTCCCTCAATGATGGCCTCGGGGCGCGGCTAGCGGGCAATGCGCACAGCTACGCTGTGTGGTTGTTTATTTGTCAGTTTGTCCCCGTTGCCGTGTATGTGCTGGCGCGCTATCGCCGCGGTGTTGGGGTGGCGCTGCGAGCGCATTGGCGGTTGGGGCTCTTGGGTGGTTTGCTCTCACTGTGCAGCTATTGGATTGTGATCTGGGCTATGACGGTGATCTCGGTACCTGTTGCTGTTGCGCTGCGGGAGTCATCTGTCCTCTTTGCAATGCTGATCGGTGTTGTCTGGCTCAGGGAGTCCTGGTCCTTATTCAAAGGGGCTGCGGTGCTGTTGGTGTTATCAGGCGTGTTGCTCATCCGCTTCTGAAGATTGACAAAGCCAAAAGTAATATCAATAGCCTACATTTGCGGCCGTTAAGTGGATCCAAGAACACTGCATGAACAGATGGGTCGCCAAGACCTGTTCAATGACAATAATAAACAGGATGCGCAGCCATGTTAGGGCTATTGAAGCGCCGTGCCGAGGAAGCCAGCGGCACTAAGGCAAACAACCATGAGTCGGTGGATACACTCGCCTGCCAGTTCACCGGCACGGTGAGCGGTTATTTCGAGATTTGGGTCGTCAACCTGCTGGTGAAGGTTTGCTCTTTGGGCTTGATGCGCCCGTGGGCGGAAGCGCGGCGCCGCCGTTATTTTTATGGCCACACTTGGCTTGGCCGCCATTCACTCGCCTACACGGAGCGCTCTCTGGAGTCTCCGCTGCGCACAGCGGGCGGCTTGGCTGCAATGATTCTCATCGTTGCGGTGTTTCTCCTGCAGCCCGTATTTGGGCTGGTGTTGGCCTTGGTGGGCGTTGCTGCCTATCCGTGGTTCCGACACCGGGCCATTATCCGTCGCGCCACCGCCACGACATTCAGGGGCCGGTGTTTTTCGCACCGCGGCGATCTGCGCGACTGCTACCTGCGGTTGCTGGGTTGGCCGCTGTTGACTGTGCTGCTGGCTTTTGTGCCGCTGGGCCATTCCCTGCGCAGCAGCTGGGGCCACAAATTTGAAAACTACTGTTACGGCGACGAACGATTCAGTGCCAAGCTTGCTTTGTCAGGTTTGTGGCGCGCAGTGGCGCTGACAGCGGTTGCCGCATTGCTGGTAGTAGGTGCGGTGTTATCTCATGCAGTTGCCGTGTTCTTTGTACTGGGCGGCGAGGCGGCGGCCCGAGATTTTGGCTTGGCATCAGTTGCTGGCGATTGGAGTGCCGCACATTATGTGACATTCGCTGTGCTGCTGATGATGGTGTCTCTGCCCTACGCGGTTTGGCAGGCGAAATCGGAAAAACTGTTGATGGCGGGTGTTCGGCTGGACGTCGGCGTGTCTTTTGATTCCGAAATGTCCGCGCTTAGACTCTCCTGGCTCTATGTGACTAACGCGATCGCCATCGCCGTGAGTCTGGGGTTTGCCATCCCATGGGCAGCCATTCGTGTGGCGCGCTACCGCGCTTCCGTAACGACATTGCTGTGTTATGCGAGTGTTGATGATCTGGCTGACGACAGGGCAGAGGCGATGTTGTCGTTGCAACAAGTGACAGCGGAGAAGCCTGAAAAACCGGGTCCCTCCGCAAATGAAGAGCTCTCTGATGCGCTTGATGCGGGCGAGATCGATTTGCCAATGGCGGCATAAGCAGGAAAACTTCGTCCCCGAAGGTGGGTCGAAGTTGTTTGACCGGTGTGGCGCCTGATAGCTGTAGTATTTTGAGCTATCGTCGGGCCGTCGTACATTCTACAATCGTAGCCTAAGAGCTGCACCACATCTGGTCCGGATTCCCATCCATGCGGTGGTGGGAATGTCCGAAGAAATAAGCCTTCACTAATAGACGGGCCTAGACCCCGGCAAGCTGTCATAGGCGAGCTCGAGAGTGCCTTGGAACTCACCCGCCACATCTGGCATATTCGCTGCCAAACTATGATCTCTGCCGAGCACGTAGACTATGGGGCGAAGTTGTATTTCAAATCCTTTGAAGCCGTTGTTGCTATTGAACAGACGCCAGCAGTAGTCGTTGTCGCCCCATCCGGCGGGGGCTCTGTACTCTGTCACGACTTCCACATCCAGCGTTGCGCCACCCAGTGTCAGCTGGCCTCGATTGACACCATCCACGGTGGTATCGCTGGAGCCTTGGATGCGGTATTCAAAATGATCTTGTGTGAAGTCCATGGCATCGCTACGCCGTGTGGTGCCAGCGCTGCGGCGCAGGAAGTTCCGCTGCACAATCAGCGCGTGCATGGTCCCGGTGCTGGGCGTTGGCGGCCACTGCGATTGCGCGGAACTGGTGGACCAAAGCGGAGCAATTGTATCGAGACTCAATGCGGCGCTGTAGTTGGCAGTGCCGAGGGGCATGCTCAAGTTAACTGTCCCCGTCGGCAGTGCGCCGGCCGCGTCGCCGTTGGTGCTGTGTATCCAGGTATGTGCAGTGCCGGATTCGTCGATCAGGTTGCTCGCTTGGATCGACAAGGTAGCAGTAGAGTCAATGGTGCCTGCGTAGCTGCCGGTCTCGGGGCTGTGCTGACCGATATACCAGCCGCTGCGGTTATACAGTGATTCCAGCGGAACCGTGTTGGGGCACTGGTAGGCATTTCCGGCCACTGCACCCTGGCTGCAGAGGCAGCTGGCGATCACAAGGCTTGCTGCTTTTCTCATTGTGCCGTCCATATTGATTTTCCCTTGGCGCTGACACTGTCATCCGACAGGTGAATGTCGGCGTGATAGGTGCGCGTTTTGGCCACCGCGTAGCTCACTGCCGATGCGCCGGCGGAGACTTGGTAGTCGCCCGCGCTGAGGTGGTGAAAAGAGTAGTAGCCGTAGCTGTCAGTGAACACGGTGGCGATCTTTCTGCCCTGCGAGTGCAGCCGCACCGTGACATGGCCCAGCGGCTGATCGTCGTAGTAGACACGTCCGCTCAATCCCGCGGGCAGCGCAGTGCTCAGATCGATCAGATTGAACGCTAGATCCGTGGCAGTGGGTTCTGGCACCTGTGTATCGCCTGCGATGGCATCGCGGATACTGGCAAACACTGTATCGATGTCATCCATCGACTGCTCGATGGCGTCGTCTTCCAGGTAGGCGGTTTCTTCGCTAACCTGGTCATAGACGCGTGCCTCATACAGTGCGCGGGTCACAGGCGGTGCGGTGCCTGATGCCATGTTGATGTCAAAGAGGTACTCGTCCACGACTTCAAAATTGCTGCGCACGTCTTCGTAGTGCAATTCGTAATGCCCAGGTAACAGGCCTGCGATTTGGTAGTAGCCGTAGCTGTCGGTTTTTCCGTTGGCCACACTTTCACCGTCCTGCCACACCGAAACCCAGGTGTGGGGTGTGGGGATGCCGTCGTGCGTCAGCAGGCCGGCGACGCCGAAGTGCGCCTTGAGGGTGATCTCCACCGCAGTCGTTGCCGCTGCCGAGACGCGGACGCGGAAATTCGAGGCATTGCTCTCATACTCGATGGGCAGGCCTTCAGTCAAGAGCTTGAGGTTGTAATCACCCGGTGGCAGACCGACGAGATTTTGCACGCCATTCTCACCAGGCTTCAAAGTGGATGCAGTGCCCTCCACTTGTAATTTGATATCTTGAGCGTTCAATGGTGTGCCATCTGCGCCAAGTACACGCGCACTGATTGCACCGTGCTTGCTGTCTGTTTTGGCGTCACTGTGGCGCCAGCTGCGGCGGGAAAACCACAGCTCAGACTCGATGGATATGGCCAGAGACTCGCTGTCGCTGACTCGGGATTCTTCCAGCAGTACGCTGTCATCTTCCAAATTGCGGAAGTAGCTGAGGTTGAATTGTGTGCGCGGATTTATGCGATGGCGCCAGCCGAGGGAGTAGCCGATCTCTTGAGACTGCTGCGATATTTGAGCATTGAAGACGCTGTCGCTGTTTTGCCTTGGTCTGTAACTCGCCGCTGCGCTGATGACGCGTAGATCGCGCTCTTCTTCTGATTCTGAGATATGGCTGTAGTCCCAGCTCAGGCTCAGTGCGTTGGCTAGGGTGTAATTTATGCCGATGCCGTAGCTGTTGTTAGCAGCGCGCAATTGCATATTGGCGTCGTAGTCCATGCTGCGCAGAGACAGGCGAGAATCGTATTGTTCTCGGCCGGTGGGCAAAACAGACAGGCTGGCATGCGGAGATACACGCCAGTCGAAGCCTGCGCCTAGGTAGTCTTGGCTGGCGTTGTCTGCTGTTGCGCTGTGGCCGCGTGCAACGAGGCTAAAATCGGGGTGCAATTTCCAGCGCGCCGAAATATTTTGCGCAGTGTTGGCTGCGGTGCTGTCATTTGTTGACGTGCGTATTGCGCTGTAGCGGGCATTGATCATAGACCAATTTCCCGCTATTTCAGCGCTGTGGTTGTCGCTTGATTTCGTCTCTGCTTTGCCTAGAGTTGCTGAAACGTGGGGCCCAAGTGAGGTGATCAGGCCTGTGTACCATCCGCTGTCTTGGTTTGATTGCTCTAGTGTGGCCGCTTCCAAGGTGACAAAATTGCTCAAGCCGTAGCGAAGTGAGGCATAGTGCGTTTCTTCGCCTTCATTGGATTCTTCAAAGTCAGATCCCAGTGCGCCTAGACCGGCATTGAGCATCCACTCGCCGGTGCTGACTGCACGTTGTTTCCCGGCGATGCTGTAATCCAGCACTTCTATGGGTGCTTGGGCGAGTGTGTATTCGTAAATAGCGACTTCGACTTGATTGCCCGAGCTTTGGGTCACCGGCAGCCGCTTGAAGAGATACAAGCCGTCGAGCGCGATGCGGACCCGGGCAATTGGCCTGCCGTTGAGCCGCAGCTCGGCGATGCCGCCTTTGGGGCCTGTGCCGCTGATGTTGTGGGAGTAGCCCGCGTCGTCGACCAGCATTTGGCGACTGACGCCCACAGTCGTGGCCAGGTGGTTGTAGATGCCCAAATTGCTCAGACCAAACTGAATGCCGGTGTAGTTTGGGCTCGACAGGGAGGGGCCAGGGTTGGCCGTGGCTGTTCCCAGCCGAATCGCCGCGTAGCGGTTGAATGACTGCCAATAGGCCTGATTCAAAGACGAGCTCTGGCGGTCATCAACGTCTGTTTGCAAGCCCCACACGCCGTTTTGCATGTGACCGAAGAAGTCGCTGTAGAGGCGGTTGCTTTGCTGTGTTTCGTTGTATGTTCCGTCAAAACGGTTGTACAGGCGGGAAATCCCCACGTCTGCCGCTTTGAAATCGGGCTCTTTGGGGCTAGCTGCCAGGGCGGCAGTCTGTGGTTGTATGCCTATCCAGGGGGCGTATATGACAAGGGCGTAAGCACGCTGATCGAAGCGAGCGTTGATGCCGAGATCTTTCAGCGCCGCCATGTCGATGTGTTCTAAACCATCGATGGTGCGCAGCCTCTCGGCAGCAACCACTGTGTCCCCAAATGGCGTGCTGATCTGGGCGTGCTTGTCATCGGTGAGAGTGATCTGGATGTTGGTCCAGTCGCCCAGTTGCTCTAAAGGCAGCCAGTAGTGACCGCTGTCTCTGTAGATATCGCTGCCCTGTTTCTCTTCGTCGTTGATAAACAGACCGGTGATTAAAAACTCGGGTTCAGTGTTTTCTTCCGCCCACGCGGGCGCTGTGAGCCCTAGAACCCACAGCATGATGACGCCAGTCGCTGTGTTGAGAAGGCGCGTCATGTCGCTGCTAGGGGACGTGGATGATAACGGGTAGGCCGTAACTCGAGCCGATGCTTACCGTCATTTTTTCACCGTCAGTGGATGTTTGATTGTCCTTTGCAACCATGTCCTGACGAATGCTCAGCATGCCGTAACGCGTGCCGGGGGCCAGCTTTGTTCTGGGTCGGATTGACATGCGCACCGTCTGCGATTCGCCTGGCGGGATTGTGAATCGCTTGGGGTTGAATAAGGTCCAGCGACTGAGTGTCTGTGGCCCTGGGGGGATGGATTTGCCATTGGGGATCTTGCTGAGGTTGATCAGCTCAAGGTCGATGGTCTTGGCTTTTTCGCTGTAGTTGTAGATGGTGATGGATTCATTGCTGACTCCAGCATCTAAGGCCAGCTCAATGCGAGGTGGGGCGATGCCCAGCTGCACAGGAGGCAGCTTGGCATCGGCCACGATGCCGGTGCTCAATGCGGCGAGCACCAGTGCCGTCATACAATTCTTAACTTTCATGCACTTATTCGCCTTAGCGGCGCGGGTAGTTTAGTTACCCGTAAGTGTAAGCAAGAATGTGTCCGTTCCGGCGGTGGTGTAAGCGCCGGCAGCTGTAGCGCCTGAAAGGTCAAGACTGAATGTCATATCACCAGTTGCGAGACTCCAGCCTGGGGCGACACTGTTTGTGCTGAGTGTCAAACCGCTTACAGTGATCTCTTGGCCGACAGTGCCGGATTCATGAGCCAGCGTGCCGTTTTGGATTGACCCGGTGATGCTTACATTGGCGCTGGATAAGCTGCGAACCGCCCATGCGCCCTCTATATTGACAGTCATGTTGTTGCTTGAAGTCAAAGGGTTTACCGCTCCACTTGCTCCTAGGGTATCGGCCTCTGTTGATATATTGGTGCCCAATGCAGCGGTAACTGACAGTGCCGCTGTCTGTGGGACAGCGGTGGCCGCGGGGCCGGTGAGATCAATTTCAATTTCGTCAAAGTGATAAAGAACGAGAATCTCGGGCATGTTCACCGTGAGTTTGGTCTCGCCGTTGACTGACGCTGCCTGAACGGAAGTGCTGAGAAGGCCTGCGGCCGCGAGGGACAGTAGGGCTGCCTTGTATTTAGTAGCAATCATGAAAACCTTCCTAATGAACGTTGATCGTTGTTTAACGAATGTTCCTTGTGAACAAAATCTGTATCGACCGACGTTCCGTGTGCACCATGCATTGCGTTGCATTCATTGCGGCGCTGCAGTGTTTTAGACTGTATTACGATGAGGCTACAGGCTTCTTGGGCGCTTTCTTAATTACTTAAGAAACAACAATGTAGGAGGTTTGTTGTCTGGCGG
>JAWSVD010000154.1:0-11170 GCA_033852095.1 Granulosicoccaceae bacterium
GGGTTTACCCATTTCTAATTAGAAAATGTAACTCAAACATCAAAGGCCACAAAAGATGCTAGCTCAACAGAAACTCTTGCCACTTCATGAGACTGTACTCATAGGTCCCCATGACCGTATTCCACACCGCTACATTTGAAAATCTATCCGCGTAAGATCCGCCTCTTCGACGCTGCCCTGCCTTCACCGTAACTTTCCCGTCCGAATTTGCAAGCGGACTTTCGGCAGGCTTACCCTCGTACCAATAGCCCCACTCATCGCTTGTCAAAAATTCCCGAGAAAGTTCTGGTGTGGATATGTAGTAGCCCTGCCTTGCAATGTAGGCTCCGGCCCAACCACTCAGCCACCAATCCATGTAGGCATAAGCCGCGTCTTTCTGACCACCATAAGTCGCGGAGGACAAGCACATAACACCATGCCACGCGCGATACCCTTCCTTCGGAGAAGCGTAAACACAGGGAATGCTCTTTTCCAAGAGAGAGTCCACTGCCGGTGAGAACATGCTCTCTATGACAACGTCCCCTTCGTGCATGAACTTCACGGATTGTGGGATCGAAGACCAGACGCCACGAAAGTAGCCTTGTTTTTTGAAGTCGACAACAATACTGAAAAGCTTATCTAACTCTCCCCTTGTCATATTCCCAATGTCTTCAAACTCCATAAGGCCACGAGCTTTTACAGCGAGAGCCAAATCAAATATCCCAATTGTTGGCGCGTTGACAATCGCAATTTTACCTTTGTGCGCATCACTAAGCAGCCAAGACCAGGACTCATCTTGCCCTGCATGAGCCGCGCTCAGACGGTCAGCGTTATAACCAAAGGAATCTGCATTGTGCACATACGGGAGAAAACTGATCCTGCTCGATTGACTCGCACTCAAATTGTTGTCGTCGCCAACCCAGAGTATTTTGTGTGGAGAGTCGCCAGCTCCAATTTTCCCTCTCGCTCCTAGGCGCCCCGTTTTACTTAGCTCATTAATAGCACCCCACTGCTTCAAACGCAGAGTATCAATCGCTTGGATACTTCCAGAATTCCACAGTATGTTGATACTGTTTGACCATTGCTCATAGATATCAAACGAGCCCGGTCGTGTCGCCGCTTGGTGCAATACGCTAGCGCTTCCTCCAGGCTGAAAATCGATCTCTATGCCGAGATCTTGCATTGCTTTTTCACGAATATCTTCGATCAAAGTAGCATGAGTGCCCAGCACCCTTAGTCTAAAGTTTGTGTTCGCTAGTAGCATCGGGGCTTTTAATATAGACGTAGTTGCCACCGCCCCAGTCACCAATCGATTCAGGGTTTTCCGCTTTGCGTAATCAGCACAGCAGAATCTGCTCTTTTTCACACTAGTCATGTAAATCTATCCAGAACAAGAAGTTTAAATAGAGCCCCAATTACGGCTACACATTATTCGGAGAAGATGGCCCTGCTTTATTGAAATAATGTGCACGGCACCAAAACCTTATCGACACCTGTTCGGCCTTCTGCTACTAATCTTCGAACCGCTAGTCCAAACGAGGCATAGGTGGCTACCTTGGTTAACTAGATATCCTCTTTGACCAGGATATGTTTATACCTAAGTGCTTGTATAGTCGCCGATTATTTTAATAACGGGATCAATGGAAGGATTAACTTATCCTCTTCAATTCACACAAATAGCAAATTGTTCTGCTCCGTCAACGTCACACTCTTTCTGATACTGACGAAACCCATCACAGATGACATCTGATGTAAGAAAAATCACATTCTGCACCCCAGCGAAGAACGCAAACAATCCCCTCGAACACGTGTACGACGACGAAGTTTTGTCCAGATCGAATATTGCAAATACAATCGACGGCGTTATCGTTTTTTCCTTCGCTAGAGCTACGAAGACGAGGGGAGTCGCTTCCAATTTGTTCTACCAGTAAAGTTTGGTGCTTTTTTAACGTATTCCGCTTCGTCAAAATCGGTGTCGCCAGGCCTACTGCCGTTGATCCTCGTCACTGCTCATACCGTTCATTCAGAAGCACCGTGATCTAGAGCTTTAAGCTGTCATTCTCCCCCACCATCAAGGAAAAGGGCACCGTTTCACGGTTTCGGGCACGGGCGATTCATCTGCAACACAGATGGAAACTTGCCACGCAATGCTCGTGTGTACAACACAGTGGTAAACCATCGCTGTGCACCCACCTTGTTTAATCTTACATAAACCAAAAACCGGCATCACACCATCCACTCGGCTGAAAACACAGCCTGCTGTTCGTTCTATTCAGTGCAAGACCGAAAGGACAATCATGTCCCTAATGGAGCTTCGCTATGAACAAATCAAGTACGGCAAAATTACTACTCCTATACACAGCATTCATTGGCTACTCGCCAACCATCGCCGCATCTACCACAACCCTTGGCAGTGCTTTTATCTCAGCTACACGGGCGAACGCGAGTGGTGCCGGTCTGCCCGCGGACATTGTCGTAGATGGCAGTTCGATCAGCTCGGCGACATTTGCAGGAGACGAGAGCTACACCATCGATGCGGGCGTAGGACAGCAGATGCAGGGCGTCTATTTATGGCTTCCAGATTCCAGCAATACAAGCTACTGGATAAAGCTGGAGAGCAGCAGAAACGGACAGGACTGGGAGACCCAATGGCGCGCCATCAACAGCCGGAGGAATGAGACTGACAAGCCCGTATATCTGCCTTTCCCAAAATCAGATCAGCCCATTCGCTATCTACGTTTGAGCGAGTCAGGCAACCTTGGCGGTGTGAGCAGTGGGCTGTCCGAAGCGAGGTGGCTACCGAGCAGCCACTCCGCACCAACAGATCCAGATATCCCCATCGCCCACTGGCGTGCACCGTCCGGACCTACCCCTTTCGAACCTTTTGGCCCGGGCATAGCCTATGGAAAACCCATGAACACGCCCAACCTGGTTTCGTGGTCTTTGCAAGCCACTAATTACCTCAGTGCCGCTACACTGCTCGAAGCGGAACGCCAAGAAGCGAACTGCCCCAACATAGGCGCATCGACTTTATACCCGGAGACACTGGTGATCAACGCGACTGGCCAGATGCCCGGCTTTATTACCGAAAAATCGATGCCCGATGGGACACAAGTCGTGGTGTTGGATTGGAGTCACGTCGATCTAAGCCACGACTACGGCGGCCCACTTGGCGGTTACAGTGGGGGTTACCCCAGAGAACAAGGCGTGTTGCATGTAGGCAGAGACAGCGATAATTCCACCAACGCACACTCCGGCCCGGACGGCTTTCCGTATTTTTGTGACGGCGGCAACGGCGATGCGCACTACAGTCGTGGCCACTACTACCAGACCTACTGGCAGTATGTTCAAAACAGTAGTCACTCCCCCGAGATATATGCTCACTGGGATGTCCCCATAACAAATCCTACCCCCTCCTTCACATCCACGGTAACTCTCGGTCTGCCCTTTGAGCGCGTGCACGGCGACGAGGGCATGTACGGCTCGGATATGGCCAATACCATCGATGGCTTTGTAGATATCGACAGCCGCTGGAGCAACAATGATGATGGAAGCCTGACCCTCGTCACTGGCCCCAGCGTCACAGAAGCACCGGCGGTACGGGGCTTGTACCTGTGGATGCACCGCTCTAACCAACGTCGCAGTATCGTTTCCATAAAGGCACGCGTCGATACCGAGGATGCTGATACGGTGCTGCAGCCAACGATACTGCCGATGACAAGCAACAAAGAACAACCCGTGTTCATCCCCATTTATGCCGGCAACAAACACTATAAACACATCACCATCACCGGTCATGGCAACGACGGAGGTGGCGGGTCGAGCAGTGTCTGGAGCAGCATCGCCGAGCTGCGTTACAGCGACAGCTCTGCGCCGCCCGCAGGCATCCCTCAAGTTCAGACACTGGATTGCTTTGCTTTTAGCTCAGTGCAAGGAAGCACCTCAAGCAGCGCAATAACAAGCAACAGCCCGGCTATCACCATTGATGCCGACACCAGCAATTTAAACTACTGGGCCTCAAACAAAGCTTCGCAGTTGCTGCTCGACACGGGCTCGACAAACCTGATCAGAAAAATCAAGATTTGGATGCACAAATCTCACGTCCGCACATCGGACATCACCGTGGAGCTGCTAAATCACACATATCAGCCCCCTATTCTGGTGCAAAGCGCTCACCTGCCTCTATCACCCATGGACCAAGCCGAGCCAATCACCCTCAGCGCTCCCACCAGTGCTCGCTATCTAAAACTGCATTTCTACGGAAATTCGCAGAGCAATTGGAACAGCATCAGTGAGGTATGCTGGCAATAACACCGCTCTTAGCCAAGCAGTATTCACTGCTTGGCTTTTCCGCTTTGTGACCCGCTGCCCCTTGACAAGTATCAGCACGACCGGCAATCAGAAAGCAACGGACTGCACAGTGGGCCACAGATAGCAGACCAGCAGCTTCCCCACTATTTCACTATCAGTCGAACGCTGGACTGATTCGATCGTGCCTCCACCCCCTTCTCTCCTGCTACGACAACTCCGGCTTCAGCAGTCAATTTTCCCGCTTTCTTTGCCACCCTAAGCGCATCTGAAGAACCCTAGGAGACAGCGCATAGATCGATAGAAAACCACTGCTGAGCAGGATGACGAGTCCATGTCAGCTTTCTGATGTTACAGCTGTCCTATAAGTCAGCAACTAGCTATCGCTACACTGTATAGGGCCGGATAGGCATAAGAAAAACAATCAAAGACGGTAAGTCATTCAATGAAGTGGACAAAAATAATTATGCTGTTGGCCAGTTTAAGCACGTCTTACGCTGGTGCGGAAGTTACTACCACCATGGACGACACGGACTTGACCGCAGGTGAAACCAGCGCAGTCACATTTATTTTTACTAGCAGCAACGGCAATGGTGTCACTGGAACGTTAACCATGTTCCCTGACAGCCCAGGCGAAACCTTCACCTACAATGCTCAAATCATGGACGGTGATGATCGGCTTCCCTTCTCAATAGACTATTCAACGACCGGCGGAGGGGTGGAGCAAGGAGGTCTTGCCAGAATTCTCAGTGACAATGCAAATTGTCTAAGTCAATTTGCAAGTTACACATTAGAACTAAGACTACTTTTTTGTGACGTTCTTCAGGGTGTAATGCCTATTGATGTTTCTACTACTAGCGCTCAGAGACACTTGGATAGTGGTAACTTCCCGCCTATTGGGACTTCTGCTACCTATAATGGTCCAGAACTGCATTTTTCCTCTACTTCGGCAGGCGATTCCATTACATTCAATGGCACCACTACGCTGGGAGATTGGGTCGCCGACAGTGCTCCAGCTCAACCATCAAATGTTGTGACGATTGCCTTGAATAAGATCTCGGCAACCATCAACGGCAGTGGCAGTGCAGCACCGACGGTCGACGACTATAAAGATGCAGGTGTCGTGAGCATCGATCAGGAAGAGCTGACACGCATTCTATCCATTCTGAATTATGCACTTTCTCATCAAACGGCGACGACGGATGTCGATGAAACGTCAGAAATCGAGGCCTTGATTGCGACGGTTATGTCAGGTCAAGATGATGATTCAGACGGTCTGCCGAATCTTGTTGAAGGCGATGCTGATACCGACGGAGATGGCAATTCCGATGACAACGACAATGATGCTGACAATGACGGCATAGCCGATTGGCTTGAGCACGGTTTGCTCATGGTTGATAGCGACAGTGATGGCATTATCGATGCCCTAGATGCCGATGTTGATGGTGATGGCGCCGTAGAGTCGGGCAAGTTGGATGCTAACTTTGACGGTGTTGATGATCACATTGATAGCCTTACTGAATTGATCATCAACGATGCAAGCATGGATCGAGACAGTGACGGGCAAGTTAACTACCTGGATCTGGACTCGGATAACGATGGCGTGCTCGACCTGTTAGAAGCAGGCCTGCGCGATGTTGATAACAATGGCTTGCTTGATGCGGGTGCAACCTTGATTGTGGACGAGACTAATTTACCTGATACGAATGCGGACAACACCCCGAATGTCTTTGAATTGATCAGTGACGGCACGAGTCGGGATTTGATTGTTCATGGCTTGCCAGAATCGTTTGATGTGAATGAAGACGGCAAACTGGACAGTACGATTGAGATGGATCATGACGGCATTGTCGACATCATCGATGGTGCGGTTGGCGCCTTCGGTTCCTTCAAGGATTTTGACGGTGATGGTTTAGCTAATCACATAGATACCGACGACGACGGTGATGGCATCCCGGATATCATAGAGAACCCACGCCAAGGAGACTTCACGGGCTTGGATGCGGATGCGGACGGCATTGATGACGGGGTTGACCATGACGTGAACGGTACGCTTGTGGGCGTTGATACGGATGCTAACGGCGTTCAGGATGATAAAGAAATACCCGACGCAGATCACGACGGCGTTCCCGATCATTTGGACAATGACAGTGACAATGACGGGGTGACAGACGGTAAGGATATATCCGTGAACACGGGACCTGATTTCGAGAGTTCAAACAGCGGGATAGCGACAGGGGCAATGAATCCACTGGCAGTATTCGCATTGTTCGGGCTGCTGTTCGCCCGCCTATGCTCAAGGAAGCGACTGGTGGTTGTGGCTTTACTGATGAGCATGCCACAGGCGCAAGCGGGGCCGTGGATTGTGGGACTGGGCATAGGGCAAGCCAGCTTTGACCCAGAGTTGGCTGAGGGACTGACCTTAACCGAAGACTCTGATACAGCAATGCAAGTATCGTTGGCCTATGTCATCGATGAAAGCTGGCTGGCAGAGTGGCGTTATGTCGATCTGGGTGAGGCAGAGATCAATTCAGCTGCCACCGTTGGCCAGAAAGTTATGTCAATGAATTTGCAACACACCTTAGCTAGGCAACCCTTAGAAAAAATATCGTTATACGTTCTAGCGGGTGTGGCCGTGATTGAATTAGAAGGAAGTGGTGGCTTGAATGTGAAAGATAAAAATTCGGCAGATTTTAGCTTAGGTTTTGGGGCGCGGTATCATTTCAGTGATCTATTTATGAGAGCTGAATTAGCAAGTTACAACGCGAATAACAGAGCATTTATGTTGGGTCTAGATTACCGGTTCTAATACATTCTCCCGCTGAGCTACCTTGGAGGGTGAGATCTGCTGTTAACGATTGTTCCCACTTTCCACCAAATCTACTCCGCGCCCACTGGCCTACTTCTCAGGTCTTGGAGCGGTGAATAATCTCGAGATCCGCCGCAAGCGCTTTGCAGTCTTTCCAGGGCGCGGACTTCATCAAGTGGCGCACCGTTTTCACGGTGCTGAGAGAAACTTGCTTTTCAGGGAACGTGGCAATGAGCTATGTGACCCCATAGAGGCCGCCCACACAATGTATCAGAGCGCCTTGACGCCGAGGCTCTGAAATTCGGCGATAACAGAGGGACAACCAATATTTACATTATCACAACTATGACATGACGCATAAGACAACGACAAAATTCTTGACTTCTGCGTTCAAGCAGATAACTTTGGTGAAGTTTATGATTGAGCCACCTAATAATGAACGCTGAATTGTACATTCCAAGAAAACCGAACAGCCTTATAAAAAAGATCTGGGGAGTCTCTTTTCAATCTTCAGGAAACTACCAGATGTTGCCCGAAGCATCTGTAAACTTGGTGTTCAATCTGGGCTCTTCTTTTTCAAGTTTAGAGGGGAAAGTGATCCAGAATGGTTTCCATTCTAAGCAAAATTTCTGTTTTCTGTCAGGCCTACACACTCAGCCAATCGTCTCTGTATCCTCCTCTTTCTCTTACGAAATAGCCGTAGAAATGCACCCCATTGCGGTGCAAGCCCTGTTTGGCATACCTTGCAACGAATTTGAAAACACAGTGATTGATGGAGAATCCATCCTAAGCGACCTCGATAAAGTTGAAGACAAATTACGTGGACCTGATACTTTCATGGAAAAAGCCGAGTGGCTTGAGAACTATCTATGTGCCATGATTCATGAAACGAATGAGCTGCATATTGCGATGAAAATGAACAGTGCCATTTTCAAAATGCACAGTAATCTGTTGAGCGGCTTGAATGTCGACATGCAAGACCACACGGGTTATTCACGGATGCACAATCACCGCCTTTCCACCCAATGGCTAGGCATGTCACCCATGAAATATTTACAACTGCAGCAGTTCATTAAATCCTTAGACGATCTGCATTTTACCCAGCGACTTTCTGCGGACATTGCTTCCAGTAATGGTTTCTACGATCAAGCTCACTTTAACCGTATTTTTCGAAAATACACTGATATGACACCGAAACAATACAGAGATAAAAAACCCGAGTTGGTTGGACAGCTTTATGCGGCTGATGAAACGCTTGAAATTTCACTGGATCAGCGTCAATTGTAGTTCGGATTCAACGCAGTAGATCCTATCAGTTAGCAGGCGTTGTTCGCCAATTAGGCCACCCACCAGATCCCTATAACTCGCCGCCCCCTCCAAATACCAATGCCCGAGTATCCCTCACCCACTTCTTGCCCCACTATATTTGACAAGTCTGTCACATAAGCCATGACTCAAGCCCTTGGCGCTTGTTTGAACGCAACATTCAGCAGCCACAGCACCGGCCCGCGAATTCAACCTCGTGACTGCCGCCATTATCCAGTGAAAACCGTATATTCGCAGCAAGCCGCTGAGGCTCTATTCTTGAGCTTGTAATATTTTCATATTTTTTCATCCGCCCCAGTCAAGTTAGGACCCTTGATGTTACCCCTGTCCTATAAGTGCCTGCCTTGTCATCTCTATACTAAGCTGCTGTTAATTCGGCACTGACTCCCAATACCAAGGCATACTTAAATGCGTCTCAAAAAAAACTTCACGACCCGTCTCTTTACAACCGCCGTTCCCATACTCACCATTTTGATCGCTGGGTGCGATGGATCCTCAAAATCTTCCACCTCGCCCCCCACCATCACAGCACCCACCGTGAGCACCACATCGCCCACCGCTGATCAAAACCGCATCGCGACCGACGCCAGTTTAACCGTCACCTTCAGTCGGGCCATTGCATTGAGCAGCGTGGACAGCACGCAATTTAAGCTGTGGCACTACGGCAGTCTCGTGCCCGCTCTGGTGACCTTCGATGGCACTACCGCCACCTTAACCCCCGAAGCGCCGCTAAACCCTTCGGCGCTCTACAGCGCTGAGCTCAACAGCGGCATCGTCGACACTGACGGTGAAAACTTAGAAGAGTACCACTGGGCGTTTTACACGGCGGGCAACGGCTGGAGTGCGGATGCGCTGATCGAGTCAAATGATGCAGGAGATGCCGAGGACGTCCAAATCAGCGTTAACGCCGACGGCAACGCCCTCGCCGTGTGGTCGCAAGATGACGGGAACTACTACAGCATTTTCGCCAACCGTTACACCGTGGGCACCGGTTGGGGCAGCGCCGAGCTGATCGAGTCAAATGATATTGAGGACGCCAATAGTCCTCAAATCAGCGTTGACGCCGACGGCAACGCCCTCGCTGTGTGGCAGCAATACGACGGGAACCGCGTCAGCATTTTCGCCAACCGTCACACCGCGGGCACCGGTTGGGGCACTGCCGAACTGATCGAATCAAACGACGCAGCGGGCGCCAATGCCCCCCAAATCAGCGTTGGCGCGGACGGTAACGCCCTCGTCGTGTGGCAGCAATCCGACGGGAACCGTGACAGCATTTTCGCCAACCGTTACACCGTGGGCACCGGTTGGGGCACTGCCGGACTGATCGAATCAAATGATACTGGGTATGCCTATGATCCTCAAATCGACATTGACATCAACGGCAACGCCCTCGCCGTGTGGATACAAGTTGACGGGACACGCGACAGCATTTTCGCCAACCGTTACACCGTGGACACTGGTTGGGGCACTGCCGAACTGATTGAATCAAATGATACTGAGCATGCCAGTGATCCTCAAATCACTGTTACCGCCGACGGCAACGCCTTCGCAGTGTGGTTACAATCCGACGGGACACGCCCCAGCATTTTCAGCAACCGTTATACCGTGGGCACGGGTTGGGGCACTGCCGAACTGATCGAATCAAATGACATTGGAGGTGCCAGAACCCCTCAAGTCAGCGTTGACACGGACGGCAACGCCCTCGCCGTGTGGCAGCAATACGAGGGAACGTCTAACAGCATTTTCGCCAATCGTCACACCGCGGGCGCGGGTTGGGGCACTGCCGAACTGATCGAATCAAGTGACTCTGGAGCCTATAGACCTCAAATCAGCTTTGACGCCGACGGCAACGCCCTCGCTGTGTGGTACCAATACGACGAGACAACCGACAGCGTTTTCGCCAACCGTTACACCGTGGGCACCGGTTGGGGCAGCGCCGAACTGATCGAGTCAGATGATGCAGGCGCCAATGCCCCTCAAATCAGCGTTGATGCCAACGGCAACGCCCTGGTCGTGTGGGCGCAAAACGGAGATGACACGACCAATATTAAATCGGCACGCTTCGACCCCCGGGTTATCGCACCCTAAAAAAGGAAAATGGTTGCTGTGAGTGGTTTCGGCCGACGAGCCACTCACAGCGCTTTGCTGGCAAGTGAGCAAAAACTTTCAGTAATACAAGCGCCGTTGTAGGCGTTGATGCCCCGCCCTTCTGCAAACGGCTACCTCAATGGCCGAAAGCCCACTGCATGTCCCACATGGTCTCTGATTGCCATCTTTCTATCAGGTATTCGGCAATTTCAGAGTTGGCATTAGGCCTGTGCTTCCATTGCCCGGCACGCTGCGCTGTGGTTCCAACAAAAATTGGCTCAGCTGCTAAGTTGAGCATTTAAAAATCACCCGAAGAATCGCCAATGGCAGCAATTCGTGATTGCAAACGGCAGGGGGCACTTCTAACTTTCCGACATTTCCTATCAGTAGGGTTCGGTGCTTTTCAGTGATAATAGACACGCACCTTTTGGAACAAGCCACACGCTACGTGTGATTCTGCGGTTTTTCGATCCCTGACTATTCTCGTCTCGCTTTGTTTTGGAGGTTTAAGCTCGCCGTGTTACCTCCCCTTTACAGCGGGCCAATCCTATGGCCGAGCAGGTTCCCCACCAGAAGGCTAGTCGGTAGATGAACAGTTGGATTGATGGCGCTAAGCGCTGAATACCTGCCGGCACAGCGCGCTGCCGTGCACGTGGCGCA
>JAWSVD010000155.1:0-17796 GCA_033852095.1 Granulosicoccaceae bacterium
CTGCGCACGCCGAATATTCACACTTGGCCCAGACAGGCTCGAAAAATGTGAGGCATGCCGCGGATGCGCTTCGCTTATTCGCCCTACATAACACCGAACTGGAGTTCCCCCGATTGCGCGGTGAACACTCTGCGCACGCCGAAATTTCACTGCTGACCCAGCCAAGCTCGAAGATTGTGAGGCATGCCGCGGATGCGCTTCGCTTATTCGCCCTACATAACACCGAGCTGGAGTTCCCCCGATTGCGCGGTGAACACTCTGCGCACGCCGAATATTCACACTTGGCCCAGACAGGCTCGAAAAATGTGAGGCATGCCGCGGATGCGCTTCGCTTATTCGCCCTACATAACACCGAACTGGAGTTCCCCCGATTGCGCGGTGGACACTCTGCGCACGCCGATATTTCACTGCTAGCCCAGACAGGCTCGAAAAATGTGAGGCATGCCGCGGATGCGCTTCGCTTATTCGCCCTACGGTGTTCGGTGTTCGGTGTTCGGTGTTCGGTGTCCGATGTTTTGTAGGGCGTATAAGCCGCAGGCGCATCCGCGGCGATCTTAACCAAGATCAATCGCTCACGAATTTGCGCTCACCTCCACGATTTAGAGGCTGCTGTGCGGCACGTCTCGGATTGCGCTCCACGCCATGACGGGCCACGAGATATCAGTGAGATTACGGGCCATCGCCAACACGCAACCTTTGTAGATGCGAATTTATTCTGGGGCGCGCAGCTGCATGTCGGATCGCTCTCCGCCAACACATTGCCTGCAGCAACAAAGACCTCGGCTACCGCGGCTGCATCCATGCAAGCCAACTACGCCAGTGCCACAGCCGCCAATTCCCCCCGAACCTGCCAACCGGCCCATGGATTTATCGCGTGCTATCCCGCCGATGCGCCTGCGGCTTATCCGCCCTACGACTGCGGCACCCCCGCCAAATATTGCAGCTCCGACTCAGCCAATTGTTCAATCGATTTGTCGCAGTGACGCCGCCGCTGCACCCGCAATTTTTTGGGCTGACCGGGCAACAGGCAGAATCCGTTGTCACTGAAAATGGCATCACCACCCAAATCGAGACTGACAAAAAATGCGGGCTTATCCGTGTTCAGCTCGATGTACTCGCCTTCTTCATCTCGCCCTGTGCTCTTGCGGATCACCGGCTCGGGCAGCTCATAGGCCTTGTACCGGGCTTGCAAAAAGTGGTTTTCGCCCAGTAGATTACCGCTGTTATCAAAGCAGCGAAAATACAGAAACTCCCGCTCTGCCAGCTCGCCCGGCGCGATGCGTATCAGCAGCTGCGCCGCCTGCGTGCCCACTTCGGCATCCAGTGTGTGCAGCTCACGCCTCTCGCCTTCAAAATCGACCGCCTCCACCTGCAGCTTCACGCTCAGCGCTGCAGCCCTGTCATTCACGGCCTGCAAGCAGATATCGCCGCTGTCGGCATCGGGAATGGCCGCCACCAACACAGGCGCGTAGAAGTGCCGCGCCAAGTAGTGCACCAGCTTCCAGCCGCCGCCGTGTTCCAAGCTGGCCCAGCTGGCCACCGGCCAGGTGTCGTTGAGCTGCCAATACAGCGTGCCCATGCAGCGCGGCTTGTCGCAGCGCCAGGCCTCGATGGCGGTCTTCATCGCCAGTGCCTGCGATATCTGGCTCATGTACACCAGATCAGCAAAGCCGTCGGGGAATCGAAAGTAGCGAGCGATGGTCTCGACAATGCGGCTGTTGCCGCCGTCGTTGCGCTGGTGCACGTCCATCACCGGCGAGGAGACATTGCGGTCCCGCGCCTCCGTGAAGCGCTCAATCACGCGCATGGACGGAAAGCTCTGAAAACCAAACTCCGAGCAAAAGCGCGGACTGACCGTGCGGTAGTGCTCGAAATCCTTGCTGCTGTGCCAGACATCCCAAAAGTGCATGTCCCCGGCGCGGTCATCGTGCCAGCCGTCGCTGAAATTGAGCGGCCCGGCCGAGGGCGACGAGGGCCAAAAGGCCATGTCCGTCTGCTCGGCGTGCACCACCTGCTCAAGGCAGTGATTGAGCCGGTCGTAGTTGGCCACGTAGCGGTCCCGATCCGCCTTGGTCTCCTCAAACCAGCCCAGCGCACCCACCAGTTCGTTGTCACCGCACAGCAGCGCCACCGCTGCGTGGCTGGACAAGCGCCGCACCTGCTGTGTGGCCTCCTGGCGCACCGAGGCCAGCCAGTCGTGATCATAGGCCGGGTAGATGTTGCAGGCGAACATAAAATCCTGCCACACCAACAAGCCAAGTTTGGCGCAATGATCGTAGAAGTGATCCGTCTCGTATTGGCCGCCACCCCAGACGCGAATCATGTTCATGTTGACGTCCACGGCGCTCTGCAACAGATCCTCCACCACGGCGTCGGTGGCGCGCGACGGCAAAGCATCGGCGGGGATCCAGTTGGCGCCGCGCATGAAGATCTCACGACCGTTCACAGCAAAGGTAAAACGCTGGCCAATGTCATCTTTATCAGTCAGCAGAGCGATTTCCCGAAAACCAACTTTCCGCTGCAATCGCTGTCCGTCAATCTGAACGGTCAACGAATACAACGTTTGCTCACCGTAACCCACCGGCCACCAACGACGGGGCTTGCGCAGCGTCACGGCGGAAATCAGCGTATTCTCGCCGGGCACGATCAGGTGCTCACTGCGCACCCTTTGCCCGTCGATCTCCAGTTCAAGCGCGAGTTCGCTCACGCCGTGACCGAATACAAACACCTCGACTTCCAGCTCAACGTCGTCACCGTCAAAACACTGCCGTATTTTGCACTCATCCAGCCGCAGCGCCTCACTGCGAATCAGCTCCACCCCGCCGTAAACACCAAAGGGCATCAGCGCGATGTTCCAATCCCATCCGGCGTGGCACTGAGTCTTTCGCAAGAAGTTGGTGTGCGGTATACGCGAATTGAAAGACAAATACGGCACAGGAAACGGTGCTGCGGCACAGCGTTCGGCCGCTACTCGGGTATTGGAGTGGAAACGGATTTCCAGCTCGTTGATGCCCGTGCGCACGGCATCGCTCAGACCGACATCGTGGCGAATAAACTGGTTACTCAGATCAGCGACGAGCTGCCCGTTCAGCCACACCGAAGCGCAGCAGTCGAGTTCCCGCAGCCGCAAGCTCCAATGCCCCGCGATATCTTCCACCGTGAATTGGCGCTTCGCACTCCAATCCGCCTCGTGCACCCAATCCAGCGAGGTCTCGGTATCGCGGTAATAGGGATCGGGAATCAGCGAATGCGCCAACAGCGCCGAATGCACGTCGCCGGGAAAGTCCAGGCTCAACTCGACAGCGTGCTCGCTGCAGTGCAGCTGCCAACCTGTGTTCAAACAGTGTGTCATGGGATCCTCTGCTTACATTAGAAGGCGACGGTACATGCAGTGATCGGCGCGGAACGCACAGCGCCGCTGCATCATCAATCCGACCACGGCATCACAGGAAACACGCACGCAAAAAATAAACGTGGTTTTGATCCTATCGCACCAAGTGCCTAATTCTAGCCCATGCTCTTAATCGAACCAATAGCCAGCAGCACCGCCATAGAACGCTCGATCCGGGCTGTGGTTCTTGAAGGGATCCGTGGAATCGGGCCAATTGATAAAGGGCTCGCGATTGATCATGATCGTGGCAACACCGGTCGGCGAGGTGTGGAAACCCACATCTCCGGGGATGCCAGCCCCTTTAAGGCCCGTGAACCTGTCTTTGGCCGTCAACACACCGTCCCCGTCGTAGTCGGTGGCGGGCGTTGCATCGAGCAACTTCAATCGATACAGCAAGCCCGTTCCCAGCGAGTTGTCTTTGCAGGGATCGATTGAGGCACCTGCGACCTGGTACACGGGGAAATTGACGATGCCTGCACTGATCTTCGGCGCTGAAATAGCTTTTTGCAAACCAGCAGGCAAACGGATATACCAACCCGCGCCCTGGTTTATTGCATCGATGGCAGTGTCTTTGGCGCTGTCGCTTCCCTCGGCGATGTGATTATTTGTCGCGTCATAAAAATCACTGTCATCGAGCACCATCGGTGGCTTTTCGCCGGACCCCGCACTGAGATCTCGGATCACGTACAGGCGGTCTTTATCCGTTGTCGACAGTGGATTGACTCGATCACCGGTGCCGACCGCTAGAAACACTTGTGTCCCGGTGCTGCCGGTTGTCATTGCTGCATCGATGCGTTTATAGGCCCGCCTGCGATCACCGTCCACGTCCTTGCCGAGCTTGGCCAGTTTGCCGCCTGTGATCAGGCTGGAGGTACTGGAGGCATTGTTGTCCACGTTAAATCGCCAGATCTGGGCGTTCACGTCGATGGCGTATATGAGATCTGTGTAACCGTCGCCGTCGATGTCAACTGTCGTCGGTTGCGTGGCAAAGGCATAGGCCATGGACGGGCCTCCATGCAGACGTGTCATTTGCCACAGCGGGCTGCCGTCGTCCGCGTCGTAGAGGCTCAAGCCACGGCCCATGTTGCTGGGGGCGTAGCTGAACTCAGCCGTCGGGTCCCAGCCGTTGGCGTAGAGCATGCCGTGCCGTTTTTTTCCCGGCGCATCATGCGAAAGCCGGTAACTCAGCGGCACCATCTTAGCGGTTGCAAAACCCAGCTCATCCCAATACGCGCTGCTGCCGTCAAACTTGCCCCGCCGCACTAAGGTGACTTGATCGCTGCTCTGAGCCGCCTTGCTCACGTCTAGCATGAACCAACGCCTCTGTGCCACGCCCGCGCTGATGTACAGGTAAACGCGGTCATCCGATTCTATGATGCCGTTTTCATTGTGATCCACCACCCGGCTGGCGATTTGCCCGTCAATGCCCCACCAGGGATCTGAGGTAAAATAGTCATCGTACTGCCTCGCCAGATAAGGATAGGCCTCAGGCATCACGATGGCCCACAACTCATCGCCAGTTTTGTCATCAATGGCGTGCAATACCCCGTCTGTCGTGGTGATGAAGATAACGACGATGGGCTCGCTGCGCGTGCCACCGTATTGGATCGCCACCGGACTGGAGCGGACTATGCCACCGATGGCACCGCGCTGATCCGTGGTGGATCCGTCCTTGTCCTCATCCTGCAAATCCCACCCTAGGGCGTGGTGCAGTATGCGGGTCTGCTCGTTGAGTGGCCTGCCGGCCGCATCAACGCCCTGGCTATAAGCCGCGTTCGCTGTGCTGAGCGCGTTGCTGGCCCGCATGATCGGCACATTGACGTCGCCGCTGGCGTTTATCCCGCGTATCAATCGGCTCGCTGAGCTGCGCGACCGCAGTCGGTCCAAGACCCCGCCCTTCAGCGCATGATTGCCGTCTTTGGCACTGCTCCAGTAGCTCTTGGCCGTGGAAATTGTGCCGCCGTCGTCGGTGCTGATATCGGGGTTATTGACCGTATCGGAATCAGTCACATAGGCAACACCGTCGGCGTCGTAGGCGTAGCGGTATTTCTTCAGGTTTCCACGCCATTGAAATCGCCCGGTGGGGACAAATTGCCCCGTGTAGAGAAACTCTCGGTTAGACGTCTTACTGAAGCGATCGTTGCTCGAGGTCGCCGTCACCATCGACACCGCATTGCTCTGCTTGATGGTGGACAGGATCTGGTTAAAAGCGTTCTCGAATTCCACCGCGTTGGAGGCGTAGTAGCTTTTAGTGCCCGCGTTTTCCGCGACTTTTTCCAACAGACTTTGCTGTATTTCCATGCCGATGGGAAACACCTGCACAGTCTGTGGGTCGGGAATCGAGTCGCCGTCGAAATCATAGACATTGGGCAGGTTGGAAGCGTCCTGCCCCGCCATGTACGCCGCTATCTCGTCCATGCAGTTGCCGCTGCATTTCGAGCGTCGCGTGTGGCGATAGTATTGTGGGTAGGTACGTCTTGAGGAGCTCTTGAAAATCCCGTTGACGAGGGTGTCCTTGTAGGGAAATCCGTCGGTCACGGAGATCACGTAATTTTTCTGGCAGGAATATTTGATCGGGCTGCTGTAGCGTTTGTTCAAACCACGAGCAATGCTTGTGGGCCCGAGTGAATATCGACTGACGGGGGTTTTCCCATAGTAGTAGTGCAGCACCTCTAGAAGCTGAGCCGCCAAAGGCGTTACCCCTACATAGGGTGCGTTGCTCAGCGCTCGAATCAGTGAATCTTGATTTGCCCTGACCGTGTTGTCTTTTATAGCTCGGGTGATCACCCCGCTGCCCACACTGCGGCGGTATCTTCTGTACATCGTCGCAAGCCCGGCCATGATTTCGGGGTTGCGTTTCACCGCGTCACTGATCACGCGGGTCTGCAGCGCGCGCCGCGTTAACCAGATATTTGCAGGTGGGTTAATTTTGTAATTGAGGTAATTCCCCGTCAACAGTGTGACGTAGGGGTATTTATCCCAATCAAGCTCCTGTGCCGATGCGCTGCTGTACAGCGCACTGCCACCGGCCTGCGCATAGGGTGCACCATCCCCCGTTTGAGCGCCGTGCCGACCGGAATCATCGCTGCACTCTATTTTTACTTTGCCCGCTGCTGTGAACGAGAAATTAACTTTGGTGGCCGGTATCCAGCTGTTTTTGGCATAATCCACGTCTGCACTGTTGGCAAAAGCGACCGCTGCCCGGACGGCGGTGAAGCCATCGCTGGCGAGAGCGCCCTGCGCAAAAGCACAAGCGCTGACATCTTGCAGGGGCGCGTTTGTCAGCCCGCCTTTGCTGGAGGGTATTTTACCGTCGGCAGACAAGTAAAATTGACTGCTGTGGAACAGCCCCGCATAGACCGTTCTTGGATTGTAATCCGGGGCGGCCAGCAGCTGACGGGTCATGCTGCCGCTGTTATCAATTGCGAACATGACGTTCGGAAAAACTTGGCCGCCCCGGTTTAAATAAATATCAGTTTCGGCGGAGCTGGCGACCGAAGTCGCGAGTATAGCGAAGAGAAACACGCCCAAGATACGCGGGCATTTATTAGACTTCATGACTAAAATGGTCTCTAGATCTCGCAAACTTTAGTGATCTAGTGCCGCAATCTATACGCCAGTTAGACCACCAAAATTAGCTACATGTATTTAACATACGCGCGGGTGTCCGGCAGGCCGCTCGAGGGCTGGTCCAACCGGCCACACCACATTCGTGCACACAATGCAATAATCAGCCCGATTCCCTGGCCCCAACCAGTGGGGATTCACATGAATCAAAGCGCCTTATGAACATCGCGACAGCTGCACCAGGGAGCAACCAAAAAATGACTCAGCCACATGAAAATTGGATCGAACGTTTTCCAGGATTGATGGGCCTGCCGCCTGAATTGCGCGCGGAGCTGGTTGAAAAGAGTGAAATTGTGCACTTGGTGGCCGGCAGCATTGTCTTTGCGCCGGGCCAATCGAGCAACGACTTGCTGTTGCTGCTCGAGGGCAATGTGCTGGTACAACAACAATCAGAGACTGGCCGCGAGATGAACCTGTACCGCGCCTACGCCGGCGACAGCTGTATCCTATCCACCGCTTGCATGCTGGCGTTCAAGGAGTACAGCGCTCAAGGTATAGCCGAGACGGACATACGTGCCGTCGCCATTGGCAGCAGCACCTTCGATAACCTGATCGCACGCAGCCCGGTGTTTCGGGATTTCGTGTTCACCGCCTACTCGCGCCGGATCAGCGATTTGTTCAGTTTGGTCGACGACATCGTCTTTCAGCGCATGGACGTGCGTCTGGCATCACGGCTGCTGGCGCTGGCTGGAGATTCAGACACGGTACACGCCACCCACCTCGCCTTGGCGACCGAGCTGGGCACGGCAAGAGAAGTCATCTCGCGCAACCTGGCCGAGTTTCAGCGGCGCGGTTGGATCAAGCAGGCACGCGGCGAGCTCCAACTCTGCGAGCGTGCCGAGCTAGAGCAATTGCTGCGCAACGGCCGAGAACGATAAAACTTGCCATCACCGCCTTCAGTGATCATGTCACCGTGGCGGCACAAGCGCTTATGTCACCCTGAGCCCAACTACTCTCCAAGGAGCACCACATGATTGCAAACACTGGCGGTATCGATCGCGTCGTCCGAATTCTCATTGCCCTAGGCCTGATATATTTCGCCTTCGGCACGGGGCAAACAAACGGCAACACACTGCAAATCGTGGCTGTCCTGGCGGCTGCGGTGATGGCGTTGACGGCGCTGTTCAGCACCTGCCCGCTGTACAGCATGCTGGGCCTGAGCAGCCGTCAGGGCCAGCCTGGTGGCGACTGATTTCAGCCCCTGGGCCTCGCTGTTTGGCGGGGCGTTGATCGGACTTGCCGCGGTACTGCTGATGGGCCTGCACGGGCGCGTGATGGGTGTCAGCGGCCTGTTGTCCACCGCCCTGCTGAGCCGCCCCAACAGTGACAGCGGCTGGCGCTTTGCTCTGCTGGCGGGCATGTTATCAGGGCCAGCGCTGTTGCTGGTGCTCACCGGCTCCCTGCCGGTCATCGACGTCCCGGTCAGCAACGCGGCGCTGCTGATTGGCGGGCTGCTGGTGGGCATGGGCGTCTCCCTGGGTTCGGGTTGCACTTCAGGCCACGGCGTCTGCGGCATCGCTCGGCTGTCGCGGCGCTCCATATTGGCCACGCTGTGTTTCATGGCAACGGCCGTCTCCACGGTGTTTGTCATACGCCACCTACTGCAGGCCTAGAACATGCGTCTCCTCTTCAGCTACCTCACAGGCCTCGTCTTCAGTGTCGGTATCTCGCTTTCGGGCATGATCAATCCGGCCAAAGTGCTCAACTTTTTCGACCTCGCCGGGCACTGGGACCCCTCGCTCGCTTTCGTCATGGGCGGCGCACTGGCGGTCACCGGCCTTGGCTATCGCGTGTTGTTTCGCCGCGCAGGCCCTGTGTTCGCACCGGCATTCAATCTGCCCGACACCCAATTGATCAATCCGCGCTTGCTCGGTGGCGCCGCCCTCTTTGGCGTGGGCTGGGGCATTGCGGGCTTTTGCCCCGGCGGTGCGCTGCCAGCCCTGGGCACCTTCAACGCGCAGGCCTGGCTGTTTGTCGCCGCCACGCTGATCGGCATGTGGATCGTCCAGCGTGTGAACACACGCCAATAATCAAACAATTTTCAGCAATCAGGAGAGCACCGCCATGACTAACTACAGCATCGACCCGTCGGTAAAACCACAGGTAGAGTCTTTCTTTGACCCCATCACCAGCACCATCACTTACGTGGTCAAAGACCCGCAATCGAACGCCTGCGCCATCGTCGACAGCGTCATGGACATCGACTACGCCGCCGGACGCATCAGCTATCAAAACGCTGACGCGATCATCGCCTACGTGCAAGCGAAGGACTTGACGGTGGAGTGGCTGATAGAGACCCACGTGCACGCGGATCATCTATCGGCCGCGCCCTATCTGCAGCAACACCTCGGTGGCAAGCTCGGCATTGGCCGCGGCATCATTCAGGTTCAAGAAACCTTCGGCAAGGTGTTCAACGAGGGCACGGAGTTTCAACGTGACGGTTCGCAGTTCGATCGCCTATTCGACGACGGCGACAACTACAGCGTGGGCCACATGCGCTGCACCGCCATCCACACCCCAGGCCACACACCCGCGTGCATGGTCCACGTCATGGGCGACGCGGCGTTTGTGGGCGACACCCTGTTTATGCCCGACAGCGGCACCGCTCGCTGTGACTTCCCCGGCGGCGATGCAGCCGCATTGTATGATTCGATCATGAAGGTGCTCGCACTGCCAGACGCCACGCGGGTGTTCATGTGCCACGATTACGGTGCAGAGGGCCGAGATATCCACTGGGAATCCACCGTGGCGGAGCAAAAAAAGTACAATATACACGTCGGCAAGGACAGCGTGAAAGACGCATACGTGGCCATCCGCACCGAGCGGGACGCCGGACTAGCCCTACCACGGTTGATCATTCCCTCGCTGCAGGTGAACATGCGAGCGGGCGAACTGCCGCCAGCGGATGACAGTGGAAAAGCCTTCTTGAAAGTCCCGATCAATGGCCTTTAGCGGCAGTCGCCAGTTTGGCAGTGTTAGGCTGATCGACAAACCCCGTCCGTAGCGCAAAAACACCCGCGAGAGAACATCATGCAACGCATTCCACTCGACAAAAAACTGACCGTTAGCCCGCAGATTAGCGCAGCAGACATCACCGAGCTGAGCCAACAGGGTTTTGGCGCCATCATCTGCAATCGCCCGGATGACGAAGCAGCCGGTCAGCCAAGTCACCACGAGATACAAGAAGCGGCTGAGCAGGCGGGCATGATTTTTCACTACTTGCCCACAGCAAGCGATGTCATCAACGACGACACCGTTGCGGCGTTCTCGGATGCACTGCGCGATCTGCCCGGGCCGATATTGGCTTACTGCTACAGCGGCACCCGCTCGGCCTGCCTCTGGTCGCTCGCCCGTGCTGGATTACTGCCGCTGGACAGCATCCTCAGCACGGCTCAAACAGCGGGATTTGATCTGCAACATTTGAGTACACGCATTGCCAATCGCGGAAAGCTCGCCCAAGAGGCAACAGACGCTCAGCATGAAGTGCTGGTGATCGGTGCGGGCGCAGCCGGCATATCTGTTGCCGCCAGTTTAAAAAAGCGCCGTGCAAACTTGGACATCGTCATTCTCGATCCCGCTGATGTGCACTACTACCAACCGGGATGGACCATGGTGGGCGGCGGCATTTTTCAGCCCGAATCCACCGCCAAAACAATGGCCGACCTCATCCCCCCAGGGGTCGAGTGGATCAAGGCAGCAGTGGCCACCTTCGAGCCCGAGAGAAACAGGGTTGTACTCGAAGACGGCCGCAGCGTGGGCTACAAGCAACTGGTGGTCTGCCCTGGGCTCAAACTCAATTGGGACGCGATCGAGGGCTTGCGCGAGACGCTGGGCCAAAACGGCGTGACGTCCAACTACCGCTACGACCTGGCGCCTTACACCTGGGAGTTGGTGCAAAAGCTGCGCGGTGGCCGGGCCATTTTTACCCAGCCCCCCATGCCGATCAAATGCGCCGGTGCACCACAAAAAGCGCTGTACCTCTCCGCAGACGCTTGGTCGCGAAACGGCGCGCTCAAGGACATCGACATCCAATTCATGAACGCCGGCGGGGTCTTATTCGGCGTCAAAGACTACGTGCCTGCGTTGATGGATTACATCAAAAAATACAAGGCTGATCTGAATTTTTTCCACAACTTAGTAGCCGTTGACGGCAAGGCAAAACGCGCCACCTTTGAAATCAAAAAAACCGACAGTGAAACGCAACGCGTGGAAGTGGCGTTCGACATGATCCACGTTTGCCCGCCACAGACAGCGCCAGATTTCATCCGCGCCTCCCCGCTTGCCGACAACGCGGGCTGGGTGAACGTGAACCCCGCCACGCTGCGTCACACAGGCTTTGACAACGTCTGGTCACTGGGAGACGTGTGCAACACCCCCAATGCGAAAACAGCCGCCGCGGCTCGCAAGCAAGCGCCTGTCGTGGCCGAGAACCTCATTGCAGGCATGGACCAGCAAGCGCCTGTCGCCCGGTACGACGGCTACGGTTCTTGCCCACTGACAGTGGAACGCGGGAAAATCGTACTCGCCGAGTTTGGCTACGGCGGCGCACTGAAACCGAGCTTCCCTCAATGGCTGCTCGACGGCACCCGCCCCACCCGCCTGGCTTGGCTGCTTAAAGCCAAAATTCTACCGCCTCTCTACTGGCTAGGCATGTTGCGCGGCCGAGAATGGTTGGCAAAACCTGAGCAGTTCAAATCGACGAACGACTAGTCGGCAAGCATCAGCAAAGTGGTCGACACGCTAGCTGCCCACCACACACTTAACCGAATACAAAGACAGCCATGCAATTTGACAAGTACTTCCCCATCCTCGACTGGGGTCGCCGCTACAACCGCCAGTGTTTAAGCAGCGACCTGAGTGCGGCGGTGATCGTAACCATCATGCTGATTCCGCAGTCGCTGGCCTACGCACTGCTGGCGGGCCTGCCGCCCGAGGCCGGTATCTATGCGTCCATTGTGCCCGTCCTGCTGTACTCGGTGTTCGGTTCATCCAGTGCGCTGGCGGTGGGGCCAGTGGCCATCGTCTCCTTACTCACGGCCTCGGCGCTGGCCGACGTGGCTGCGCAGGGCACTGCCGGTTACGCGGTCGCTGCACTCACCCTGGCACTGCTGTCTGGCTGCTTTCTGCTCGCGCTCGGGCTGCTGCGGCTGGGCTCGCTGGCCAACTTCCTCAGCCACCCAGTCATCGCCGGTTTCATCACTGCCTCGGGCATTTTGATCGCCACCAGCCAACTCAAGCACCTGCTCGGCATCGAGGCACAGGGCCACACCTTGCCCGAGCTGATCAGCTCCGTAACGGCTCAAATCCACCAGAGCAACGGCTGGACCCTGCTGATAGGTATTGCGGCAACTGCTTTTCTATTCTGGGTGCGCAAGGGCTTAAAGCCACAACTGGTGCGGCTTGGCTTATCCTCACGCAGCGCCGATTTCGCCAGCAAAGTGGGGCCCGTGGCCGCGGTGGTGCTCAGCATACTCGCCGTGAGCGGGCTGGGGCTGGCCGCGCAAGGCGTGGCGGTGGTGGGCAGTGTGCCGCAAGGCCTGCCCCCCTTCACCCTGCCCGACTTCAGCGTTGAGCTGATGCGTCAGCTGGCGGTGCCCGCAATCCTCATCTCAGTCATCGGTTTTGTCGAGTCCGTCTCCATCGCACAGACACTCGCCGCCAAGACCCGCCAGCGCATCGACCCCAACCAAGAGCTGATCGGCCTAGGCGCGGCCAATATCGGTGCCGCCTTCAGCGGGGGCTACCCGGTCACCGGTGGCTTCGCCCGTTCGGTAGTCAACTATGAAGCGGGTGCCGCAACCCCTGCCGCCGGTGCTTTCACTGCGCTGGGGTTGGCCATTGCCGCCTACGCATTCACCCCCTTGTTGTATTCACTGCCCAAAGCAACTTTAGCGGCGACCATCATCGTCGCGGTGCTCAGCCTGGTGGATTTCTCCATCCTCAGAAAAACCTGGCACTACTCCAGATCCGACTTCCTGGCAGTCGCCACCACCCTGGCGCTCACCCTGGTACTGGGTGTGGAGACAGGTGTCGCCACCGGGGTCTTTCTGTCCATCGCCCTGCACTTGCAGAAAACCTCGCGCCCGCATGTCGCCGAACTGGGCCTGGTGCCGGGCACGCAGCACTTCCGCAACATCGACCGCCACAGCGTGGCGACCGATCAATGCCTGTTGATATTGCGCGTCGACGAGAGCCTGTATTTTATCAACGCGCGCTTTCTGGAAGACTTGATCCAAGACAGGGTCATCGACGGCCCCATCCGCGACGTGGTGCTGATGTTCTCCGCGGTCAACGACGTCGACTACAGCGCGCTGGAGAGCTTGCTGGCGATCAATTCCAAACTGCGCGACCAAGACATTGGCTTTCACCTCTCCGAAGTGAAGGGCCCAATCATGGATCGGCTGCAGAAATCCGTGTTGTTAGACGAGCTCAACGGGCAGGTTTTTCTCTGCCAGTACGACGCCTGGCAAGCGCTGCAACGCGGCTAAGACAGCGCCGATTATTCCCTCCGGTGCTGCTCTACTATCAAAACAGGGCATGCACTATTATTCCCGCCTGCCGAATACAACTGGGCAGCGACAACCATCGGCTTGCAGTAGAGCGATACGGGCTTAGACGCTGTGACCGCGCAAACACAACTCTATCCTTTAGCACCAACGTTGCGCTCTAAGCAACAGGCACAGCAAGGCGATAAGATAATGGGACTAATGTCTTTATTCGAGGGCAAGGGCCAGACAAAGCTCATTGCCGCGCTGTCGCTATTGATGAGCTGTGGCCTCGTGTCTGCGCAATCACCTGAGTACATCCCCGTGTGGGAATACTACGAATCACCCCCTTTTGTTATCGATGCAGACAACGAAGAAGGCATTACTTACGACTTTGCGCGCATATTGAGCGAGCAATCAAAGGGGCGTTATCGCTTTGAGGTGGAACAAATGAGCTTGGCGCGCCTAATGCACAAATTGCAGGCTGACGAACTTGGCATTGTGCTCTGGGCAAATCACCTCTGGTTCCACGACCCAGACAAAAGCAAATACCTGTGGAGCGACACCTTGGTTCACGACGAGTCGTCGGTAATCTCGCCTATTTCCCTGAGCCTAGAATACAAGGGCGCCGAATCGCTCAAGGGCAAAGATTTCCTGGGCATTTCTGGCTACTACTACAGCGACATTGATACGCTTGTGGAGCAAGGAAAAATCAATCGACTGGATGCAAAAACAGAAGAAGCAGCCCTGCAAATGGTCGCCAGTGAACGGGCGGATGTCACCATATTTTCAATGCGAGCAGCGCACTATTACCGAAACAAATTCAAGCTGGCCGACAAACTGTATTTTTCATCCGAGCCCTACGCTAGCTATGAACGCTACGCCTTAATACAAGCCAATCAACACGCGCTGCACGACTACATCAATACGGTGATTACTCGCCTTCCTGGCATTCCCGCGTGGCAAGATATAACAACCATCAGCAACTACGACTAGCCTCACAGGGGCTGACTCGTCGAGCGAAAAAGCACAAAAAAAGGGATACAAAAGTATCCCTTTTCAATCGCCTACTATCGCTCAGCTCGCCGCAACAAACGAATCCGATCGATCAGTACGAGCTATCTACCTTACTGAAAATCATCCGGTGAGAGTGTGGCGAGCGAGCCCAGTCGATAATTGCGCCAGTCCAGCGCAGCTCGGTACCAAGTGTAGTAGCTGCTGCCCTGTGAACAGTTGTTATAAGCCGAACCGTCAGAACCGAGATCATTCCAGTACTGCCCGTTCAGTTCATAGAGGTTCTTAGGCAAGGCATAGCCGTTGAAATATTCGCTGCCCGCACCGAGGTGATCAAAATCTACCACGTAGTTTTCAACCCCAGCAAGGCTCACCACCGTGAGAAATTCATCCATGTGCCCCGTGGCGTCCCAGTTCATCACACGCTGCCGACCGCAGGCGTTGATTGTCTCTTGGTTGGCCTGTGCGGCACGCTGCAACACAGCGAGACGGGCGTCGCTGAGATCGTAAGCGCCCAAGGAGACCGAGCGTCGATCGCCTGATGGCGTATAGCCACCCGAGTTAGAGAGGGTTTCAGATGGATTCAAATAACCCCGATCACCCTGCACGTTATAACCCACGGACGACCAGCGAACCTCGGTGAGGTTGGTCCAGCTGTTCAAGGTGGAACCGTAGCCGGTGATGCGCACATAACGTTTAGCGCCGGGCTCAGCCAGGCCGTAATACACAGAGCCGTTTACCGGCTTGGTTGGCAAGGCATGCCAGTCGGTTGCCCAGTCGAGACTGTTCGCGCTGGTTTCAATTTTCAACCATTCCATGCGCGCGAAGGTGCTCCAGATGTACACCCCCTGCATTTGATGCACGGCTCCAGCATCTAGCGTGAGGATAGATCCGCTGTCGCCCGACCAAGAGTGATCGCGGTCCACACAGCCATCCATCAGGCTCTCGGGGGCATAATCGCTGTCACCCACCACGGTGGCATTGATGCCTTGAAAGGCGATGCCCACGCCGGTGGAGATGCAAGCAGCGACCGGATCAACTGATCCACCACCGCTGCCAGTACCAGTGTCAGTGCCACCGCTGGAACCCGAACCGCCAGTAGCATTGCCGCCGGATTGCCCGCCGCTGGTGCTGCCTGTCCCTGTACCGCCAGTACCTGTGTTACCGCTACCGGTATCTGTGGTACTACCCGAGCCGGTGGTGCCAGCGTCGTTGCCGCTCTGCTGGCTCGTACCGTTGCCGTCCGCAACCGGATTGCTCTCGGTGCTGGTCTCAGAACACCCCATCAATGCAACGGTCACCGCCAATGCCAAAATCGCCTGTCTCATGCCTTTCTCTTACCCCTGTTAGTGCCAATTTCAATGTCGATAAGAGTAACAACGTACAGCACGCATTGAAATCACCATCACAGCACTCAACAAGGCGCCGGCAGGACCGACACTGTTCAACTTCGTAGAAAATCAACAGAGAATTCTGTGTGTTTTAAAATTAATACAAGTATGGAGGGACCGAGAGCACACCAATGAAACACCCAGCCAAGCACCACCCGCGGTCGCTCAGCGACTATATCAAGAGCAATCTGATCCGAAATTTCACTCAGAACAAGCAGCTCACCAAGGAGTCAATGTATTTGTTTTTTCGCAAACATAGCCGAAATACAATTCCGGAGCCACGAGGTATTTTTGTGACAGATCGCACACTTCTTATGCAGCAGAGCGAGGGACCAGGAGCTGGCAAGTCCATAATCAGGCTTAACAACTTGGCGCCACTGCCAGCCGATACAACACCACGATCGCAGATATAATCCGCGCCGGGGGGCTCGAGTGTCTGTGCAGCGCCGTCCAACAACCCGCTTGCATCAGCCGCACACCGGCCACGCAAAGAGCCACTCCACTTCAGCTGAGTGACTGAAATACAGCTGCCCGCCCAGACCTCAACCCGCCATGATCAACGCAGCCAACAACGCCATGCTCACAGCAACAGCAGATTGGCAATCGCCGCACTCACCAGCACCCCGAAGGTCGACACCATGCCGGTGACGCGCAGCCGCAGATCCTCGCCCGGCTGGGACACCCCCACCGCATGCACCACCCGCCCCACCAGCAACACTGCGCCCAGGGTATGCAGCCACAGCGCGCCCAAGCCGTTCAGCTCCGCCATCGCCAGCAACAACAGGGCAAAGGGCACGTACTCGGCAAAGTTCCCCTGCACGCGGATGGCGCGGCGCAGCAGCTTGTCGCCCCCGTCCCCCAGAGCCACTTGCGCCGAGCGGCGCAGCTGCGTGACGCGGTAACTCAAAGCTACAAACAAAAACGCCAACAGCGCGGCGTATAAAGGAGTGGTTTGCATGGTTGATCCCAGACGTGAGTATGTAAAGCAATGTTAACAAACTCACCGAACGCATGGTGATTCAGCTCAGAGCACGCCCGTGAGAGGCGCTATTTCCAGATCAGTATGCCGCGCTGCACCAGCTGTAACACAGCAGAAACACCCTACCCCCTGCTTTGATCTAGAATGGGCGATTCCTCTCTCTACTGGCAACGCCCATGACCCTCTCGACCCACCGCTCGGGCGATACGATCACCGAATACCGTCTCGACGCCAAAACAGACGCCGAGACGCTGTTGTTTCTGCACGGCTTGGGCGCCAACCGCTCGCAGTTCGACGCCGAACACACCGCCTTTGCTGACAACTACCAAGTGCTGAGCTGCAATTTGCGCGGCCACGGCGGCTCCGCATCGGCGCAGGAGTTCAGCCTGGCGGGCTGCGCCAGCGATGTGCTGGCGCTGCTGGATCACCTGGGCATAGAGCGCTTTCACCTGGTGGGCAACTCCATGGGTGGCAACGTCGCCTACGAACTGCTAGCCCGAGCCGAGCCGCGGCTGTTATCGATGTGCACCTTCGGCACCACCGCGGACTTTCTGGTGCCACGCCCGGTGTATCGCATGATGCGCGGTGCCTACCGCATGACACCCATGCGCTGGATTGCGCGCATGGCCAGCAAGGCCGGTCGCAACGCCGACAGCAAGCTTAAAATCCGTGACATGATGCGCGCCGCGAAGAAACGCACCCTGCTGGACGCGATCCCCGCCCTCGCCACCCTCAGCTACCTGCCCACGATACAAGACAGCCACGTCCCCTTTATGCTGTTGCAGGGCGAGCAGGACAAGTCCATCAACCGCCAGCTCGCCAGCACCCTCGCCGCCCTCAACGCCCGCGGCGGCTTCCAGCACCGGTGGGTCGGCGAAGCCGGTCACTTCCTCAACCTCGACCAGCCCG